>JAEWGY010000067.1 GCA_023388035.1 Bacillota bacterium
ATATTATAACATAGCTTAATCTAAAGGTGAACTAAACTAAGTAATAAAGTCTTAGGGATTAATTATATCTAATAGTCCTTTCTAAGATCTAATAATAACTTAAATAAAATAAGCATAATGACTTAAGTAGTCTTACAAAAACTTAACTTTGGTAAGTTATAATCAATCTTTTAAAAATTCTTAATCTCTTCTGCTAAAATCTGAGCTGCTAATTTAGGGTTTACCTTACCCTTTGAAAGTTTCATTATCTGTCCATTTAAATATGAAAAAGCTCGATCCTTACCATTTTTAAAATCTTCAATTGATTTAGGATTATTTTCTAAAACACTAATTACCATCTTTCTAATTTCATCTTGATCACTTAATTGTTTGATACCTTTCTCATCAATAATAAGATCTACATCCTTATTTTCATTAATTAATATTTCTAAAATTTCCTTAGCTTGTGATGATGAAATCTTATTCTCTTTTTGATAGTTGATAATTTTAGCTAGTTCCTTAATAGGAAATTTTAAATCACTAAATTTAAGTGCTGATTTATTTAGGTAGGCTAAAAGATTAGTATTAAGCATATTAAAGGCCATTTTAAAATCACTAACATCCTTAATTAACTCTAAAAAATAATCCATTAATTCCTTATTGTCAATTAAAATATCCGCTTCAATTTCATTTAACATGTAGTCATTAATAAATTCTTTTTTAAGTTGCTTAGGTAATTTTGGCATTTGTTTTTTAATATCACTTATAAAATCATCACTTAATTTAATAGGCATGATATTAGCTTCGGGGAAATAACGATAATCAATTGCGCTTTCTTTTAGTCGCATTAAAACTGTACAATTATTTTTATCATCATATCTTCTAGTAGACTGAATAATCTTTTCACCCTTATCTAGTAAGTCACTTTGACGTTTAATTTCAAATTCGATAGCATTTTTGATATTTGATATTGAATTAATATTCTTAATTTCAACCTTAGCGCCAAGCTTATTATCATTTTTTTCTTTTAATGAAATATTAATATCAGCTCTCATCGAACCATTTTCCATCCGACCATCAGAAACATCTAAAGCAACCAAAATTCTTCTTAAATTTTGAACATAATTCATAGCTTCATTTGCAGAAGACATATCAGCATTACTAACTATTTCAATCAAAGGTATGCCACTACGATTGAAGTCAATTAAACTATAATCATTGAAATGAAATTGTTTAGCAGTATCCTCTTCTAGGTGTAAACGATTAATACTGATAGTTTTATTAAACTCACTATCCAATTCTAATTTTCCATTTTTACCAATAGGATTAAATTGTTGGGTTATTTGATAACCCTTGACTAAATCACTATAGTAATAATTCTTACGATCAAAGCGAACTAAAGGATCAATTTCCATATTTAAGGCATGACAGACTTTTAAGGCTTTTTTAACCGCTTCTTTATTAACGCTAGGTAAAATGCCAGGATGTCCTAAATCAATCTCATTGATCATCGTATTAGCTTTAGCATTAATATCGATTGGACTATCAGCAAACATTTTTGATTTGGTATTTAATTCCACATGGATTTCGATTCCGATAATGACATCATACTTATTCATGATCTTCACCTTCCTTTAAAATTTCTTCAATTGCTAAAGCGACGTTAAACATATCTTCTTCCTTAAATAATGCAGCGTTGATATTAATACCTACAGGATTATCATTAGAAAAACCCATCGGTAAGGTCATTGATGGAGAACCGGTGAAATTCGCAAAAACCATATAATTCTCAACTATGAGATTATGATCATCAAAACTAAATCGATTATCATCATTAAGTAATGGTGCTATGCCACCTGATGCTGGAGCAATTAAGGCGATGCAGTCTTTAAAAATCTTTTCAAATTCTTTAATTACAAGGCTTCTAATTTTCTGTGCTTTACGATAAATCTTTTCTTGATTTTCTTCATAAAGACCGTAAGATCCGATCATAAAACGCGTTTTTACAAAAGAACCAAAACCAGCACTGCGATTATTAATCATAGTAGCGCTATAGTCTTGACCCTGGTTATTTATGCCAAAACGTAATCCATCAAGATTAGAATGATTAGAACTAGCTTCACAATTAGCGATAATAAAATAGGTTGGGAATAGTGCTCTTAATAGTTTTTTATCGATTCTAATCTCCTTAATAAAAGCACCTTTCTCCTTAAGTTTTTTAATGATAAATTGGAATTTATTAAGAATATTTTGATCTTTAATTAATTCAATAACATCTTGTAAAACAGCTATGGTTTTACCTTTTAAATCAACATTTAATAATTTTGAATATTCCTTAACTGTTTCATTAATACTGGTATGATCTTTAGGATCATATGATGCCATAATTTCTAAAAGATAAGCAGCATCATTTACGCTATTACAAAAATAACCAACATGATCAAGACTTGAGGCGTAAGGAATTACACCATAACGTGAAATACGACCATAAGTCGGTTTAACACCGATAATATTATTAAATGAAGCAGGCTTACGAATACTATCACCAGTATCCGTACCTATGCTAAAAGCACCTATTCCAAGTGCTGTAGCCACAGCAGATCCCCCACTAGATCCTCCTGAGATACGCTTTTTATCATAAGCATTAAGACAAGGACCAAAGTAAGAAGTCTTATTAGTGCCACCCATTGCTAGTTCATCTAAATTACTTTTACCTAAACAAATTGCTCCTTCTTTTAATAGATTTTCTAGAACAGTTGCTGTATAAATGCTTTGGTAATTTTCTAACATCTTACTAGCAGCGGTAGTTTTAGTTCCGATTAAATTAATATTATCTTTAACAATAAACGCAACATTAGCTAGTTTACCAGTATTAGTCTTTTGAATCTTACAATCTGAAATTAAATAGTTATATTCTTTATTTGTTTCTTTAATTCTTTTAATATCTTCTAAATATAATGAAGGATTGGCTAAATAATCTTTAATGAGCATAATTATAATACCTTCCTTACTGCAAAATATCCTTCTATTTCATTTGGACAATTTTTAAAGATAGCTTCTTTATCTAAAGTACGATAATCATCATCTTCTCTTAAAGTAGCATTTTCTTTAATATAAGGATAAACACTTTCGCTTACATTAGTTGTATCTACCTCATTCATTAGTGATAATAATTGTAAGAATTCATCAAAATCTTGTTTAATTAAGTTAAGTTCATTATCATTAATTTCAAACATCAAATTATTAGCTAGTTTTTTATAATCAATCATTCCTAATTTCTCCTAAAATTCTTAGTAATTCATTTTCGTCAATCATTTCTATATTAAGTTTTAAAGCTTTGTCATATTTTGATCCTGCATCATCGCCATAAATTAAATAATTACAATTCTTAGAAACTGCTGATAAGATTTTAGCACCATAGGAACTTAATAAGTCACTAAGTTCATTACGACTATAATCATTAAATTTACCTGTAATCACTACGCTTTTATCTTTAAAAAAGTTATTCTTAACCTCTGCGTTATTATTTATACTCATATTTAAGCCATAGTTCTTTAATTTAGTGATCATCTTAAGATTATTCTCATTTCTAAAATAATCCACGATAGCCTTAGCGCTTATTTCCCCTAAATCATTAATATTTACTAAATCTTCATAAGTGGTTTTAAGTAAATTATCCATTGATTTAAAATGGCTTGCAAGGTCTTTAGAAAGTTTTTTACCAATACCTTTAATTCCTAAACCATATAATAATCTTGCTAGATCATTATCCTTAGATTTATTAATTTCATTAATAATATTACTTATTCTTTTTGCACCAAATAAATAATCAGTTTTTTTACCATCTAAGCGATAATCACTTCTAGTTACTAGATTTTCAATTTGCATGCGATTTTCTTCTAAGCTATAAATATCAGCAATATTTCTTAAAAAATTATTCTCATATAATAGCTCAATATATTTTTCTGATAATCCCTCTATATTCATAGCATCTCTAGTGCAAAAATGAGCAATTGAATAAATAATTTTAGATTTACATGAATCATTTACACAATAGTGAATGGCTTCATTTTCTAATCTTATTAAAGGTTTACCACAAATTGGACAAAATTCAGGATAGCTAAATACCTTTTGTGATCCATCACGTTTTTCTTTTAATACCTCAAGTACCTCAGGGATGATATCACCAGCCTTATGTACTTTAATATAATCACCGATACGTACATCTTTTTCTTTTAAAATATCCTCATTATGAAGTGAAGCGTAGCTAACTATCGTACCTGCTAATTTTACTGGTTTAAATTTCACATTAGGCGTAGCTCTACCAGTTCTACCGATCGTAATATAAATATCCTCAACTATACTAACAGCTGTTTCTGCCTTAAATTTATAGGCAATAGCCCACTTTGGAACCTTGGAAGTATATCCTATTTTATCTTGTAAAGCATAATTATTAACCTTAATAACCATCCCATCTATTTCATACTCAAGCTCTTTACGAAGGTTTTCGATATAATCAATATAATCATAAATATCTTTTTTATTAGTGAATAATTTAGTATAATTGTTAATCTTAAAACCTAAGTTTTTAGCATTGGTAAGTGAATCAATGTGATTTTCTTCCTTAGGATCAATCACATGATAAAGAAAGGCATCCAATCCCCTTTTAGCAACAATGCTTGTATCAAGCTGTCTAATACTACCAGAGGCAGCGTTTCTAGGATTAATAAAGGGCTTCTCATTATCTTTAAAACGATAAAGATACTTTTCATCAGTTATGCCTTTTGCGATTTCTTCCTTGATTCTTGCTTCTCTTAAATTTGCTCTTTGAGTATTTAAGCGATTAAAAGAAGCCTTAGGTAAATAAATTTCACCCCTTATCTCATAGTCTTCTAGATAATCAATTTGTAGGGGAATTGAGTGAATTAATCTTACATTCTCACTAACATCTTCACCTATAGTGCCATCCCCTCTAGTTGCAGCTTTAATAAATTTACCATTTTGGTAAAATAAGGATATCGCAAGACCGTCAATCTTAAGCTCAACTGAATATTCAATATTAGAATAGTCCTTTTCAATTCGATTAAACCAATCATCAAGTTCTTCCTTAGAAAAAACATCTCCTAGTGATAACATTGGTTTTTGATGATAGACCTTTTCAAATCCATCAAGAATTTTATAACCAACCCTTTTAGTTATTGAATTAGGATCATCATACATCGGGTAAGCTTTTTCTAATTCTAATAACTCATGATATAGCTCATCATATTCGCTATCGCTAATACTTGGATTATCATATAAATAATATTCCTTAGCATAACGATCTAATAATTTTCTTAATTCTTTAATTCTTTCTAACATAATAAAACTCTTTATATATTTTAAGTATTACAAAGGCTAAAAGGATGCCTAGCATATCAATTAAAACATCACTAAACTGACCTACTCTACCTGGCAAAAAACGTTGTTGGAACTCATCATAAATAGCTAATAATATTGGGAAAAATATATATAATAAATACTTATCTTTAAAATTCCAATAGAATAATAAACTTAAAATTAAATACTCACTGACATGTGCTATTTTTCTAGTTAAGATAATGATAATCAAACTATTTTTATCACCGAAAAGATCTGTTAAACGATCGGTTATTAAACTTGCTGTAGCATAAGAATTATTACCATCTTGAGACATTAAATAAAACATTAAAACTAAGAAAGCAATTAATATACTTAGTTTAAAAATTTTGTAAAAGATCTTTGATTTCATTTGCCTCCTTAAGATAATTAAGTAATTTTTTTTCCTTATAAAGAAATTCATATTTACTTAATTTAAATTTTAAATAATCTTTAAAATCATCATCTTTAGTTTTTAAATTATATGCTCCATATTTAATTTCATAAGGATCTAATTTTAACTTTTGCTTGCTATAGCTTATTTTCATTATTTCATAATAATGATCCTCATCTTTTAATACTTTTTCATAGTCGATCATAACATTCAAATTATTTAAATATGATCTTAATATATGCATATTTTTATTTGTCGAAATAATAAAACTTTGATACTTACTAAGCTTTACTTTCTTTATAATTTCAATTATATTATGAACACCCATACCAGCAATCACGATAAGATCTGCATTAATTTCTGGATTAATACCATCATATAAATCGACTTTAATTTGCTTTTCTAAATTATTTTCCTTAATATTATTTAAAGCTTTAAAAAGCGGTCCTTTTTTATTATCACCAGCATAAGCTTTAAGGCAAAATTCATGCTTAATTAAATAAATAGGTAGCAAAGCATGATCACTACCTACATCATAAATAATATCATATCCCTTACAAAGGTCTGCGATTGTTAAAAGTCTTTTTGAAAGCTTCATTAATCGTTATTTTTAAGATAATGTCTTAAACGTTTATTTTTAGTAGCTTGTTTTAACTTTCGCATCGCCTTTGCTTCAATTTGCCTAATTCTTTCTCTAGTAACATTAAATTCTTTACCTACCTGCTCTAATGTCTTCACCTCACCATCAATAAGACCATAGCGTAAGCGAATGATGCGTTCCTCCTTATCAGTTAGTGTCTTTAAGACGTTAGATATCTCTTCATTAAGCAATTCATAATCAGTATATTCTTCAGGTGAAATGGTATCACGATCTTCAATAAAATCACCTAAATGAGAATCTTCCTCCTCACCAACTTGAGTCTCTAAAGAAATTGGTTCTAAAGATCTTCTTCTGATTTCTTTAATTTGATCAGCATTAAGTTTTTGCTTATTAGTTTTTGCTCCATTATTATTAATTTTAGAATTATTAGACTCCTCAATTAATTCATTATGACGAGCAGCAATTTCTTCATCAGTCGGTTCACGATCAAATTGTTGGACTAATTCTTTCTGTATACGATTAATGAAATGAATTTTTTCTATCATGTGCACTGGTATTCTGATAGTACGTGCTTGATCAGAAATAGCTCTAGTAATTGATTGTCTGATCCACCAAGTAGCATAGGTAGAAAATTTATAATTACGCTTATAATCAAACTTATCAATAGCCTTCATTAAACCACAATTACCTTCTTGAATTAGATCAAGAAAAAGTAATCCTCTACCAGTGTGTCTTTTAGCTATCGATACTACCAATCTTAAATTAGCATTAATTAGCATTTTCCTTGCTTCCATATCATTTTCTTCCTTGATACGTCTAGCAATTTCATATTCTTCTTTTTGATCAAGCAGTCTTATAGAACCAATTTCCTTAAGATACATCTTGACTGGATCAGTTAATTTCGTAACCTTAGAATTAAATTCGTCAGCGAGACTATCGTTATTAAAAGAATCAATTATTTCAGTATCTTCAATTTCTTTATCAAATTTATCATCATCAAATTCTAAATTTAAACTCAGTTCTGAATCATCTTCTTTTAAAGTTAAATTACCATGAGCCCAATCCCAGAAATCATCTTGTAAATTATCATCCATCTCGAATTTATCAAGAGCTTGAATTAAATCAGCTTGATCAATAAATCCTTGAGCATTATTAATTTCTAATGCTTGTTCTTGAAGTTTCTCAATTGAATTTATCTTTTTTAAATCAAAAACGCTTTTTTCTTTTTTAGACATTAATTTTTATGCGTCTCCTTTCATCATATAATTTACTATAAATTTCTTCATCATAACTATTAATATTAGATCTTTGCTTTTTATATTTTTTAATATCTAAATTATTAATAACAACCTTAATATTGTTATCTAATAATTTTTGATCATATTTTGTGAAATCCTTAAATTCTTTCACAATTTCACCATATAATTTTAATATATTTTTATTGCTAATACTAGCTTGGAAAAAATGTTCATCGAAGTTTTTATTTTGTTTATAATATCTTCTAATTTCAAATAATAAGGCATTTAAATCATTTTCAATAAGGTAATCAAGCTTAGTAATAAAATATTCAAATCCTTGATAGTCCAAGGTAATTTGTCTAATAATTGAACGTTGGGCTTTTTTAAAACCATCAACTAATTTAACATCAAATTTTTTAGCCTTAAAATTATTAACATTTAATTGCTTATGATAATTTAAATATTTGTTTAAGAAAAATTGTTTATTATAAGGATTTAAATTATCTAAAAATTTAATTAAGGCTGTTTTGAATTGTTGTTTCGAATTATAATCATTAGTAAAATTAGATTCCTTAATTAGATTATTAATCTTATAGTCGATATAATTAATACTATTATTTTTAATTAAATTATTTAGATATTCCTTACCTTTAATTAATAATAAGTCCGCAGCATCTTTTTCATCATTATTGATTATAATATTAACATCTAATTTTTGTTTAATAGCTAAATGCGCTAAGTCTTCTAAAGCTTTTTTTCCTGCATTATCATTATCAAAGAAAAGATAAATATTAGTAGTGCTTCTTTTAATTAAATCCAAATGATGATTATTAATACTAGTACCTAAGGCAGCAACGGTATTTAAATAACCTACCTTATACATTGCGATAACATCAAAGACCCCTTCAACGATAAAAATCTTATTATTATCATGAGCATTTCTTACAGCCTTATTTAAATTGTATAAATGTTCACTTTTTTTATAGACTATACTATCACCAGAGTGATAGTACTTAGGTCTATCATCACCGTGAAGATAAGTTCTAGCATTAAGCGCAATCGGATTATTATGGCGATCATAGATTGGGAAAATAATCCTTTTTTCAAAATTTGATTGCTTTCTATCGATATTGCTGTAGATACCTAAGGTTCTAATATCTTCTAAATCATGTCCACAGATAAGTAGATAATCAAGTAATAACTTTGCATCATTTAATAAACCGATATTAAAATATTCAATCTCCTCATTACTTATCCCTCTTTCTTTTAGATATGCTAAGGCTAAATTATCCTTTAAAAGACTTCTTTTACAATAATCAATGATTCTTTTATATAAATCATAATATGGTTCAAAGGGACTAGTTTTAGTACTAAATTCTTTAAAATCAACATTAATCCCAGCTAATTTAGCAGCATGATTAATTGCATTATCATAGCTAAGATTTAATTTAGCCATTAAGTAATTTACAGCATCACCGCCCTTTTTACATGCAAAGCAATAACAACTATTAGTATCGGTATAAAGTTGTAAAGATGGATTAGTATCATTATGAAAAGGACATTTAGTTTTATGATTAATAATTGCTTCACCACAACTTTCAATAACCCTTTCAATAGCTAATACTTCTTGGATTTTTTTTCTAACTTCCTTATAACTTAAAGATTTCATTAAAATGATATCCCTTTTGTAAGGTATTCTTTTAATTCACTAATCGCAATTCTTTCCTGTGACATATCATCTCTTTTTCTAATCGTCACCATCTCATCATCTAAACTATCAAAATCAACAGTAATGCAATATGGTGTACCTATTGCATCTTGTCTACGATAACGTTTACCAATGGCACCTGCTTCATCATATTCAACATCAAAATCATTAATTAAATCATTATAAATAGCTAAAGCTTTATCATTTAATTTTTTGGTTAAAGGTAAGATACATGCTTTAACTGGTGCTAATGCTGGATGCAGTCTCATGACAATACGATTATCCCCATTTTCTAATTCTTCCTTTTCATAAGCATCACAAGTTACCATTAAGAATAAACGTTCTACGCCAACAGATGGTTCAACGCAGTATGGTACATATTTTTCATTAGTATAAGGATCAAGATAATCAAGTTTTTTAGAACTGTGTTTAATATGTTGTTTAAGATCATAGTCCGTACGATCAGCAATTCCCCATAATTCTGACCAACCTGCAAAGGGATAATTATATTCAATATCACAGGTTGCTTTTGAATAGAATGATAATTCATCTTCACTATGATCACGGATTCTTAAATTCTCTGTTTTAATACCTAGTCTTTTTACAAATTCAAAACATTTTTCACGCCAATAAGCATACC
>JAEWGY010000103.1 GCA_023388035.1 Bacillota bacterium
CCTAAAATAACAGACACTTTATTTTATCTAAGCCATATATGGGTTTTAGAGAAGCTGGGATTTAAAATTGGTAAAATCAAAATTCTTTATTTAAACGAAGGTTATAAACGAGGAGCTTTTTTAGATCTAGATGAACTATTTATCTTAAGTGAGGAAATCTATGATCATAAAACACATGAAATTCTTAATGTAAGAGAAATTATCATGTCTAATCAATATAATATTTATCGTTTAATAAAAGAAATTCAAAGCCATGAATTAGCAGATTTTAAAGCTTTAGAATCCGATAAATGTAAGGGTAAAAGTCGCTGCGAAATGTATGATAAATGTTTTGATGAAGATAAGATAGCAGATAATAGCATACTTACCTTATCAGACACTAAAAAGAAAGAGTACTATCTTAAGATGGGATTCAAGACTTTAAAAGACTTAGATGTTAATTTTATCAAAGCTTCTAAAAGACAATTAGCTCAAATTAAAGCTGATTTAAATGGTGGACGCTATATAAATCAGCAGGAATTAAAGCAATTTTTAGATAAAATAATTTATCCTATAAGTTTCATCGATTTTGAATGGGAAACTTATCTTATACCACCCTATGAGGGATTAAAACCATATTCTGCCTTGTGTTTTGCTTATTCATTACATATCTTAGATAAGGATGGTAACTTAACACATTATGATTTTATCTCTAAAGGGGATACTAGAAAAGAATTCGTTGATTCACTAATTGAAAGAATACCAAAACAAGGTAGTATTATCGCTTTTAATGCTAAAGGTGCAGAAGAATTAAGACTTAAAGAATTAGCTGATTATTATAAGGAAAAAGCTACTTCAGTTTATCAATTAATCGATCGTTTAATTGATCTAGCGCATCCTTTTAGTGAAGGATTAATTTATGACTTAAGAATGAAAGGTAAGTATAATTTAAAGATTCTTCTTTCAATTGCTTCTGATCTTAGCTATGATGATCTTAATATTCGTGATGGTTTACAAGCTGTCGATTTGTTTAGAAAATTAGATAATCTTAATGATAAGCGAATTTCAGAATTAAAAGAATATTATACTCTTGATACGTATTCAATGTATTTAGTTTATAAATGGATTCTTAGTCTAACTGAATAAGAAGAGAGGTTTTTTATGAAATTCAGTATTCATGGTGACAATATCTCTATCACCGAATCAATGAGAGATAAAATTGAAAAGAAATTATCTTTTCTAGAAAAGTATGTACTAATTGATGAAAGTACTACAGCCAGAGTTGTTGCAAAGGTACATCCAAATGCTCAAAAGGTTGAAATTACTATTCCTACTAAAGTAGGTTTACTAAGAGCTGAGGTTGTACATGAGGATTTTTATGCAGCACTTGATCTTGCGATTGATAAACTAGAAGATCAAATTAGAAGACAAAAGACTAGATTATCAAGAAGACATAAAGAATCTTTAGCAACTAGCTTTATTGCAAGTGAAGAGGATGAGGATGATATTTTAGTACGTACTAAACACATCTTTGCTGATGAAATGGATTTAGAACAGGCAATAACTGCGATGGAAATGTTAGGTCATAATTTCTTTGTTTATAAAGATATCGATTCAAATAAAATTGCTATTTGTTACAAACGTTTAGACGGACAATATGGTTTACTTGAAGTTGATAAATAGTGTCCAAAAGACTGTATGAAGAAGTGAGACTATTTGCTAGAACATATCATAGCTATAAACGTAATTATGATTTATTTGCACGTAGTGAAGATAAATTATATATCGATTATATTGAAAAAACAGTTAATATTTTAAGAGGGCTTTCTAAAATAATAATTGAGAATGAAATTATTAAAAATAAAGATAAAAAATGGTTTTATGATTATATGTCAGCACCAACTTATTATCGTATACGAAAGAAGGCCTACGTAGAATTTTTAAATATTCTAGATTTTAAAAGCATACGTTAAAGGAGGTTTATTATGCATAAAGGAATAGCTGCTAGTCAAGGTATTGCTATTGCGAAGGTTTTTAAATTGGAAGAACCTGAAATTATTATCACTAATGAAGTTAAAAATAAGGAAGAAGAATTAGCTAAGCTAGAATCAGCTTTTAATCAAACAATAAAACAAATTGAAACTATTAAAGAATATGCTAAGCATAATATTAGCGAAGAAGAATTAGCAATCTTCGATGCTCATTTAATGATGGCTAATGATCCAGAGTTTCTAGCATCAATTAAAATGAAGATTGAAGAAGGCTTATCAGCTGCAAAGGCAAGTGATGAAGTTGCTAAACAGATGATTATGATGTTTGAAGCGATGGACAATGATTATTTTAAGGAAAGAGCTGCTGATATTAAAGATGTTTCTTTTAGATTATTATGTAATATTTTAGATAAAAAAATACCTGATTTATCAACTATAAGTGAAGAAGTAATCATTGTTGCTAAGGATCTAAGTCCAAGTGATACAGCATCGCTTAATAAGCAATATACCAAAGGTTTTGTAACGGAAATCGGTGGTCGTACCTCACACTCAGCAATCATGGCAAGATCTTTAGAAATACCAGCAGTAGTTGGTATAGGTGCAATTCTTGATAGTTTAAATGATAATGATTTACTTATTTTAGATGCTTTAAATGGTGAAGTTATAATTAATCCTGATCATGATACGATTTTAAAGTATGAAAAATTAAGAGAAGAATATTTAAATAAAAAAGAAGCTTTAAAGGTTTTAATTAATGCTAAAAGTGAAACAGTAGATGGTCATGAAGTTGAAATAGCATGTAATATTGGAACTCCTAAGGATGCTAAAGGGGCATTGGAAAATGGAGCTGAAGGAATTGGTTTATATCGTACTGAATTCTTATATATGGATTCAAAGGATAATTTCCCTAGTGAAGAAGATCAATTTGAAGCCTATAAAGAAGTTCTATTAGCAATGAATAATAAGCGTGTTGTGGTTAGAACTTTAGATATCGGTGGTGATAAAACCCTTGATTATTTTGACTTGCCTAAAGAATTAAATCCTTTTTTAGGTTATCGAGCAATAAGACTTTGTTTAGATTTAAAAGAAGTCTTTAGAACGCAGTTAAGAGCTTTACTAAGAGCAAGTATTTATGGAAAGTTAGCGATTATGTTTCCGATGATTGCTACTGTTGATGAATTTAAGGCTGCTAAAGCAATCTTTGAGGAAGAAAAAGAGAAATTAATTAGTGAAGGTCAAAAGGTTAGTGAAAATATTGAAATAGGAATGATGATTGAAATTCCTGCTGCAGCTGTTAATGCTAAGAATTTTGCTAAGTATGCTGATTTCTTCTCAATTGGCACAAATGATTTAATCCAATATAGTATGGCTGCAGATAGAATGAATGAAAAGGTTTCATATCTATATCAACCTTTAAATCCTAGTATTTTAAATTTAATTAAACTTACTATTGACGGTGCTCATGCACACGGTAAATGGGTAGGTATGTGTGGTGAAATGGCTGGTGATCCTAATGCTCTACCGATTTTATTAGGTTTAGGACTTGATGAATTTTCAATGTCTGCATCAGCAGTTCTTAACGCAAGATCACTTATCCGTTCTTTATCAAAAGAAGAAATGAGCAAACTTGCAAGTAGCGCATTAGAAAAAGATAATGAATTAGAAGTTTTAGACCTTGTCAAAAAAGTATTATCATAATAAAATAAGAGATGTAAATCTCTTATTTTATTATGAAGAAAATTATTTTTATTTCTAGTACTGGTGGTCATTTGGAAGAATTATTAAAATTAAAAGAATTATTTAATTGCTATGATTACTTCATTGTGACTGAAAAAATGAAATCCAATCTTTATTTAAAAGTGCAATATCAAAAGCGAGTAGCTTATTTACTTTATGGAACAAAGGATAAGAATTTGTTTTTATATCTTTTTATTTTTATTTTTAATATCTTTAAATCTTTTTTAATTTTTATCACTAAAAGACCTGATATTATTATTACTACCGGAACACATACAGCAGTACCGATGGCTTATATTGCGAAAATATTTAAAAAGAAATTGATTTATATTGAAACTCTGGCAAGCTGTGAAAAACCCTCAAAAACAGGTAGAATATTATATAAAAAAGCTGATTTATTTATAGTACAATGGGAAGAGTTATTAAAGTATTTTCCTGATGCTAAATATTTTGGGAGTATTTATTAATGATTTTAGTAATTTTAGGAACTCAAGATAAAGAATTTAAAAGACTAGTAAGACTATGTAATGAAATAAAAGATGAAGATATTTTGATTCAAATGGGTAATACTAAGGAAATTAGTATTCATAGGAGTTTTGATTTTTGCAGTGCTATTGAATTTAATAAGTTAATAGATCAGGCTGAATTAATTATTTCTCACGGTGGTGTTGGAGCGCTAATGTCTTCTTTGTTTAAAAATAAGAAAGTAATCGCTATTCCTAGACTTAAGGAATATAAGGAACACCAAAATGATCATCAAATAGAAATAGTAAAATTTCTAGAAAAAAAAGATTATTTAATAGCTTTTAATAAGGGAGATAATTTAAAAGAATTAATTAAGCTAGCAAGATCTAAAAAGTTTAGCTCAATTAGTTCCAATAATCAAAATTTTATAAATAAAATTAAAGAATATATAGACAAGATGTAGGAGGAAAAATGGGAAGAGCACATGAAGTTAGAGCAGCCTCAATGGCTAAAACAGCAGCGATGAAAACAAAGCTATATTCAAGATATGGTAAAGAATTATATATCGCCGCTAAATCAGGAGTACCTGATCCAGATATGAATCTTAATTTAAAAAGAAAAATTGCTGAAGCTAAGGCTAATCAAGTTCCTGCTGATGTAATTAAAAGAGCCATTGAAAAAGCTAAAGGCTCTAGTAATGAAAATTACGATTCTTTACGTTATGAAGGATTTGGTCCAAAGGATGCTACAATTATTATTGACTGTTTAAGTGATAATTCTAATCGTGCTATAGCGGCTATTAATACTTGTTTTAACAAGTCTAAATGCAAACTAGGAGTAAAAGGAAGCGTATCATTTAATTATGATAATTTAGGTGTTTTAAGTTTCAAATACGATGATGAACTTAGCATGTTAGAAGAACTAGCAAATAATAATGTTGATGTTAATGAAATCGAATGCGAAGAAGGACTTATGAATGTCTATGTAAATCCAAGTGATTTACATAAGGCCCAAGAGGTAATTGAGGCGATGATTCCAGATGTTAAATTCGAAATACTAGCTATTAAGATGTTACCTAAGGAATATTGTAAATTAGAAGATCCTAATGATATTGAATTGTGGAATCGCCTTATAACAATGTTAGAAGATGTTGATGATGTTAATGAAATTTTCCATAATGTAATCATTTAAAATAGTAAGGAGCGCTTAGCTCTTTTTTTATAATCGCTTGATCATTAGCACATAGACCGTAGATAGATGCTGTTTTAATTGCTAAAGTCTTATACTTTTCATTAAGATCCTTAAATTTTTTGATGATTATTTTATTATTCTTAAGATAAGGTCTAGCATTATCATTAAAGGCTAATAGTCTAATAATATTAAGTCTTCGAAAATAATTAAAATCACTTTTAGTAAAATTGTGAATGATATTGACAATAATTCTCATCAAACGTGCTTTAGTATATCTTCTAGTTGTAGTAAGCTTTAGAAAATCATCTAAATTATCTACCTTATTGATATTTTTAAGTAAATGATTATGAATCCCTTCACTTACTAAATAAATCTTAGAAAGCTCTTTTTCACTCATGGTAAATAAACATAACTTTAAATAATTAAATAAAGAGTCATTAAAAATAGGCTTGGTAATTTTATAATCAAGCGCTTTAGTATAATCCCTTTTTTGCTCTAAAGCCTTTCTAATAGCACTAGCAGAACTAATTTTAGCAATCTTATCAGAGTGATAATGATTAGTTCTTTTAATACTTAATGCTTTAATTTTAGTATTCATAAGAGCTTTAAGATATGCGATTCCTAAGATATCATTAGGATAAAAGGAGTCTGCTAATAATGAATAGGCTTTAGGATAGGAATGACCCTTTTTAATTAGTTCCTTTAAGTGATTAACATTAATATTTAATTCAGCTATTTCTTTTAAATTGATCAGATTATTAGTTTCAGAGCCGAATACTAAATAATCAACCTTTAATTTTTTTAAAATCTTAATTGCTCCCTTCGCAAATAAATCAGCTGCTGATAATGAATAGTAATATGGTAATTCGATAACCATGTCTACGCCATGTTTTATGGCCTGATAACATTTCTCCTTTTTATCAATGATGGAAATATCTCCTCGTTGATTGAAATAGGTAGACATTATTGCGATTAATAAATCACAGTTAGTTAATTCTCTCGCTTTTTGTAAGTGATATAAATGACCGTTATGAAAAGGATTATATTCAACGATGATAGCAGTAATAATCATGATATTATTTTAGCTAATTTATTGACATTTTACAAAGTAAAAAATATAATTTAGAAGCATGATAATTAAAAGAAATGAACTTATACGCTATTTAAATGAAAGTATTGATTTTGATTATAGTTATGATCAGGAAGAAATTAAAGAAGCCTACCTTAGGAAGATTATAAGTGCTAAAGGAAAAATTAAATTCATTAATATTAATGAAAGAATAATTGTAAATTTAAAATTAAATGCAGCTTTAATTGTTCCGTGCGCAATCACTAATGAGGATCTAGAATATAATATTGATTTAAATGAAGACTTAGTTATTGGTAGTGATGAGGATAGTGATTATTACTTTGAAAAGGAATTTAAGCTTAAAGATTTAATTTATCATTCGATTATTAAAGAAATACCGATAAAACTTGTAAAAAATAAAAAAATAGTGTATCCTAATGGAGATGGCTGGCAGATCTTAACTGAAAAAGAATATCAAAATTCAAAAAAAGATCAGTCTGATCCAAGATGGGATAAACTTAAAGAGCTTCTAAAAAATAAGGAGGATTAATATGGCAGTACAACAAAGAAGAAATTCTAAAACTAGAAAGGCAAAACGCCGTACGCACTACAAGCTAGAACAACCAACAATGGTTAAAACAAATGAAGGTTATAAATTATCACACCGCAGCAGAGTAGTTAATGTAGATGCTTAATTAATTAAAGTAAAAAAGATAACGAAAGTTATCTTTTTTTATTGATTTTTTTCTAAAAAAAGCTATAATAGTGGTAGAAAGTGTCAAATAGTGGGGGATAGTGTCATGTTTATTGGTGAATATCATCATAGCTTAGATGCTAAAAATAGAATAATTATTCCTAGTAAATTCCGTGAACAACTGGAAGATACTTTCATTTTGACCTTAGCTATTGATAATTGTTTAGCAATCTATGCTAAAAAACAATTTGAAGATTTAGTAAATAAAATAGCTAAATTACCTAGTGCAGCAAAGAATGTAAGAAAATATATGCATTTAATAACTGCTAAAGCAAATGAGGTCAGTCTTGATAAAATGGGCAGAATCCAATTACCTAGTTTACTTAAAGAAAATGTAGGTATCATTAAGGACTGTGCCATTATCGGTGTTAATGATCATATTGAAATCTGGGACAAGGATAAATGGCTTAACTATTTTAATGAATCAAGTGAAAATTTTGAAGATATAGTAGAAAGTTTAGTGGATTATGATGAAGCATCTTAGTATTTTAAAAAGAGAAACAATTGAATTATTAAATATTAAAGATGATGGAATTTATATCGATGGAACTTTAGGAAGAGGCGGACATAGCAAAGAAATCTTAAAAAGACTTGATAAGGGAAAACTTTATGCCTTTGATTTAGATGCTACAGCGATTAAAGAATCAGCACTTAATTTAAGTGCTTATGAGGATAAATTACAACTTATTAAAGATAACTATAAAAACATGTTTAGGTATGTAAATAAGGTTGATGGCATTTTATTGGATCTTGGTGTTTCTTCACCACAATTTGATGATCCCAAAAGAGGTTTTTCTTATCGCTTTAATGAGGACTTAGATATGCGTATGGATGTTAGTAGTAATCTTAAGGCTAGTGATATTTTAAATAATTATAGTCTTGAGGATCTTTGTCGGATATTTAGGGATTATGGTGAAGAAAAATATGCTTATCAGATTGCTAGAGAAATTGTGAATAGAAGGCCTATTTTTAAAACTTTTGAACTAGTTGATATTATTAAGTCAGTCTTGCCTAATAAAGAACTTAAAAAGACTGGTCACCCAGCTAAAAAAGTCTTTCAAGCTTTAAGGATAGAAGTTAATCAGGAATTAGAAAATTTGAAAGAATTTCTAAGTGCATTCCCTAAGCATTTAAATAAAGATGCTAGAGTGGTAATTATTAGTTTTCACTCCTTAGAGGATAGATTAGTAAAGAATTGTTTTAAAGAATTAAGTAAAGATAAAGATAATCACTTATTTATTGTAAAAGATGATGAAATTGAAAAAGCTAGATTTGAATTATTAAATAAGAAAATAATAAGATCATCAAATAGTGAATTAGCAGATAATCATCGTGCTAAAAGTGCTAAACTTAGAGGAATTAGATTTAAAGGATAGAGTTATGGTAAAGAAAATTAAAGTAAGAAAAAGAAGAATTAAATTAGAAGCATTAGCAATATTAGTATTTTTATTTGCAGCTATTTTATCAGTAGCAAATTCTTTATTTATTAAAACACTCAGTTTTAAATATAGTATAGCTATTCAAGAAAAGGAAGCTAAAATTGCTCAGATTCGCAGTGATAACGATCTTATTCGTATTGAAATTCAAGGGCTAGTTAATAAAGATCGTGTATTCGAAGTTGCTGAAGCTAATGGATTAAGTGTTAAACAAGATAATGTTATTAGTTTAAGACAAGGTGAATAATGAAAAAAAATCGCCTATTATTACTAGTTAGAAACTTTATGTTTCTAGTTTTTTTAATATTAAGTATAAATATTGTAATTATTAATGGTTTTAGATTTCATATTCGATCTGCTACTAATCTAACTCCTTACATTGATAATGCTAATGTCGTATCAAGGAAAATAAGTGCTAAAAGAGGCACCATTTTTGATGCTAATGGAAATGTAATTGCTAAAGATGTTGATCGCTATGATGTAATTGCAATTGTAGATAAAAATAGACCATCTAATGGTGAAAAGATATCATATGTAGATGATGTCACTAAAACAGCAAAAATCCTCGCAAGTGTTTTAGGAGGAGAAGAGAGTACTTATTATAACCTTTTAAATCAAAACGGCATTTATCAAACTGAATTAGGAATTAAAGGTAAGAATATTTCGATCGAAAAAAAAGAAGAATTAGAATCATATGATTTACCAGGTATTGAGTTTCGTAAGATACCAGGTCGTTTTTATCCCTTAGGTAATTTCGCTCCTTATTTAATCGGTTTTGCCCAAAGTGATGAAAATAGTGTTTTAAAAGGTAAGATGGGTCTTGAAGCTTATCTTGATGATAAATTAAAAGGTGAAGATGGCTATGAGATCTATCAATCAGATAGTAATGGTTATATTTTACCAGGCATGTATAAAGAAGAAAAAATAGCCAAAGATGGCTATAATGTCTATACTACCATTGATAAAAGTATTCAAGAAATTCTTAATTTATCAATTGAAGAAAGTGTTAAATTATTCAAGGCTAAAAATGTTTGGGGTGCAGTAGTTGAAATTGATAGTGGTAAAATCCTAGCTTGGGGTCAATATCCAAGTTTTGATCCAAACAATACTGAAATTAGTGATTATTTAAATCGAGGATCACAGTATTTATATGAACCAGGATCAGTTTTTAAAGGTTTAACCTATGCAGCAGCAATGAATAATGGTAATTACAATGGTGAAAAAACTTACGATTCACAAAAATATTGTTTCTATGCCAATAGTAATGATGATCCAGTTAGAACCTACAATTGGGATGCGGATGGCTGCGTTCAAAATGCCTTAGATTTAGAATGGGGTGAAATACCGATTGATTATGGTTTAGTTTACTCATCCAATGTTGCAACCGCAACCTTATTAAGTGATTATTTAGGCTCAGCAAAATTCTTTGACTATCTTACAAAATTCGGTTTATTTGAAGAAGTTAATACTGATGGTATCGTAGGAGAAAAGAGTCGATATACCTTTGATCATGCGATTGAAAAGGTTAATATGACCTTTGGTCAAGGTATTTCAACAACCATGCTTCATATGCTTCAAGCCTTTACCGCAATTATGGGTGATGGTAATATGATTAAACCTTATTTTATTGATAGAATAGAAGATCCTTACAATCATAAAACGATTTATCAACATGAAAAAGAAATCGTAAGAGAGGTAATTAGTAAGGAAGTTGCGAAAAAGATGCAGGATTTAATGAGAAGAGTAGTTACTCAGGAACTTGGTACAGCTAGCGGTTATGCTGTAGATAATGTGGAAATTATCGCTAAGACAGGTACAGGTGAAATTCCTTTACCAACTGGTGGATATGATCCAGATAATACTCTTTCATCAGTAATAGTCGGATTCCCATATCATAAACCGAAGTATATGATTTATTATGCGATGGAAGCTAAGTATATCTTAAATCAACACTATATTAATACTCCAGTAACTGATCTTATTTCAAAAGTAGCTAAAATTACCTCTGCCGGCTTTGATCGTAGTAATATTCAAAAAGGTGAAGGTAATATTAAAAGTTTAAAAATGCCTAAAGTAGCCGGTCATAGCTTAGAATATAGTAAGGAAGTGTTAAAGGATTTTACTAATGTAGTCATTTTAGGTGATGGTGCTAATGTTTATAAACAGTATCCAGAAGAGGGTAGCATCCTGCCTAGTGATAGTAAAATTTTCTTATTAACCGATTTACATCGTTTTAAATTACCTAATTTAGTAGGTTATAGTAAGAAGGATGTTGTTAATTTATGGAAGCTTACTGATGCTAATTTTGTGATATCAGGAAGCGGTGTTGTTAGTAAGCAATCATTAAAACCTGATAGTCTTATTGATAATAGTTCCATTATAATCGTTAAATTAGAAGAAATAAATAAAGAAAAAATAATAGAAAAGGAAGTTGAAAAGAATGAATGATTATAATCTTAAAATCATAATTAGTTTTATTTTTTCATTTGTCGTTAGTTTTATGTTAATACCTTTTTTGATTAAATATTTAAAAGGTATTAACGCAAATCAAAGAGTGAGTGAATATGCTTTAAAGGAATTTAAAGCTAAAAATCAAACACCGATTATGGGGGGCTTAATCTTTGTTTTTATCCCCTTATTTACGATGATAATAATAAACTATAAGGAATTTATAAATTATGAATCATTATTGATCTTTAGTTTCTTTATTCTATTTTCGCTAATCGGTTTTATTGATGATTATCTTATTGTCGTAAAGAATAATAATAACGGCTTAAGTCCTAAACTCAAATTGATATTACAGATTTTAATTACGGTCATCATTTATTTTAGCTTTAATAAGGCTTTTAGTAATGAATTATATATACCGATATTAAAAATATTTATTCCCTTAGGAATTTACTATTTACCATTTATGATTTTCATGCTATGTGCTGAAAGTAATGCTACTAATTTCACGGATGGAATGGATGGACTTTTAGCCGGCGTTAGTATCATTGCTTTAATTCCATATCTTATTATTGCTTATAATGAAAATAGAATTGAAATCGTCTTAATTTTAGTAAGTATTCTAGCTTCTCTAATAGCCTATTTAGCATATAATAAGTTTCCTGCTAAAATTTTCATGGGTGATGTTGGATCACTGGCTTTAGGAGCTTTATTTTCAATTATTTCAATTTTACTTAAGATGGAATTAGTATTGATTATAATCGGGGGTGTTTTCGTTTGGGAAATCGCTTCAGTGGTTATTCAAATTTTTTGGGTAAAGGTTTTTAAAAAAAGGATCTTTCTTTATACACCAATACATTATTCCTTTAAAAAAAGAGGTTTATCTGAACAAAAGGTTGTAAGTTTATTTTATGCTGTAGCAATAGTCTTAGCGATTGTAGGATATTTAATAGCTCTGCTATAATCAAAAAGTTAAGATTTAAAAGAAAAGCATAAAGAGAATGATGAATATCACTATTGTTTATAAAGCGCCTGCGATGCTTTTTCGGAGTATTTTACCCAGCATTTACGAAGTTATTTAAAGTTCGTGTTAAGACTAATCATTCGATTATGCATATTCATTATTTTGCTTTAGGAATGATCGTGTTTATTTTATTTACTAGAAGCAAAATTTAATTTTTGAAATAAAAAAACCTTAAAATAAACTGACCTCCAAAAAATTGATTTTTAGGTCCAACTTTTTGGGGTCAGTTTATTCGTCTAAGATTCTAATAGAATTCTAACTATTATAGCTGTAATGAGTCTAAATACTAGCAATGATACAACGACTACAAATTTGCCGACAGAAAATAAGAGGGGTGACCAAATAGTCACCCCTCTACTTTGTTCATGTTGGTAATTTAAGATACTTAAACAACATTGCTATGAAGCAAGAAGGAATAAATTCTTTTTGAATAGTAAACTAATAGAGCTAAGAATAAAATTACTCCAATTATGAATTTCACATATTCAGTTACTCCGTATAAGTGACTATTAAACGTAACAAATCCCTCCATCTCAATAGCAACCCTAAATAAGAGCAAAGAAAACAACGATATGTAACTTAAAATTTCACAACATAAACTGAATTTCGCCTTACTCAAAACACCATACAAAAGAATTGCACATAATGCTATTACTAGTATGGGGTATCGATTATAGATACTTATCGCAGCATAACCATACAAATTCTTAATAAGAAGCATGGGAAGTATGGATAGAATCTGTAATGACAGACGTATCATATTATTGGTGAATAATGGCATATGTTCCTCCATTATGTCCAATATTTTCCCATCCATTTGTGTCAGAACTAGCCCATGCCAAATAGTTGCTAGTATGCTGTGCTACTTTATAATCATAATATCCGTAACTGCCTACTTTACTTTCCGCAGCTGTAACGAAAGCAATATGATCCCAATCTCCATCACTATCAAAATCTGCTCCAATAATTGTACCTGCATTTAGATCGGCACTAAAATTTTTGTTGTTTTTTGTTACTGATCGCACTCCCATATAGCGAGCAAAGGTATCAGCCATAGACCAAGCCTCGGAATGTCTATGCTCACTATCTATAATAGGAATATGCCAGTTTCCTGTAGTATGCCACCATCCCTTCCATTTTTCTGGGTAAACTTCTTGTTTTACCCCTCCTGCTTCTAAAATTTGAGAAACGAAATTTGCACAATCTCCACTTCTAAAATAGTTATAGCTGCCTGTATTAGGG
>JAEWGY010000117.1 GCA_023388035.1 Bacillota bacterium
ATCCATTAGTGATCGGTAGTGGTAGCTTTATTCCTGGTTTTGAAGAACAATTACTAGGTCTTAAAACAGGTGCTGAAAAAGATCTTGATTTAACTTTCCCAGAAGATTATCCAGCAGAAAATTTAAAAGGTGCTAAAGTTGTCTTTAAAGTTAAGGTAAATGAAATAAAAACTAAGAAAATACCTACTCTTGATGATGAATTCGTTAAAGATTTAGAGTTAAAAGATATCAATAATGTAGAAGATTATAAAGCATATTTAAAAAATGAGATTCGTAATCGTAAGAAAGCTGAAGCTGAAAATAAGGCTACTAGGGAATTAGAAGATAAATTAATGGAGAAGAATCCTATTGATTTACCTAATGAAATTATAGATAATGAGATCGATTATATGCTTTATGAACAAGATTCAAGAATGCGTCAAAGTGGTTTAAGTTTAGAACAGTATTTACAATTCACTAATAGCACAATTGAAAAGTATCGTGAAAGTTTAAAAGAAACAGCTATTAAACGCTCTAGTATTAGATTATTATTAGAAGCTATTGCGAAAAAAGAAGAACTTGTGGTTAGTGAAGAGGATTTAAATAAAGCTTTAGAAGATATGGCTAAATCATATAATTTAACCGCTGATAAAGTAAGAGAATCAATTAAACTAGATGATCTTAAATATGGAATCTTACTTGGTAAAGCAATGGATTTCGTTAAGAATAACTAATAAAGCACTTAGGTGCTTTTTAAATAAGGAGGGAAGATGGCAAATATTGCTGCATTATTTGAAATAAATAATTTAAATATCATACCTGGCAAAACCTATAGTTATAATGTTTTCAGTTATGAATATCTCCAATTAAAAGAAGCTTTTCAAACTTGTGAAGCTAAACAATTCATTGTTTCAATGAATCAATCCATCAATTGGTGTTTAGATAAATTTGTTGATGAAAATGGTTTTCTTGATAGTGCAAGTATTAATAAGAATAATATCTTTATTTTATGTGAACTATTATGCTTTAATGAAACTGAAGGACCAACTATCAAAAGAGCTAATGAAGATGTGCCCGTTAGACAGGAAATGTATTTTACTGCCTTAGGCTTTGTTAGAATAAATGATTTAGCACTAGTTAATTATTCTAAGGAGATCGGTTTAAATTTCTTTTATTATGATCGAATTGAATTTAAGAAGATTAGTCATAGCGATGTTAGATATTATCTTGAGCAAATTTCAGCTTATGATGAGACAATTAATGAGAAAAATTATGGCTTGGAACTTTTATATCCTGCTATTATTCCTTTCTCAATTGTTAATAATAAAGGATTCTACCCGCAGGGCTTAAAGGAAGCAGTAATAAGTTCTAATGATCCTAAAAAGAGTTTTGAATTAATCTTAAATTTTTATAAATCAGGTATGTATGAGGAATTAATCTTTTGTAATGAAGTATTACTTAACGATACGATCATGGCAAATGCTTCACCCTACGATCATTTTTCTGAAATTATTTCAAATGATGATCCAGATGATAATTTATACCAAACATTCATTAAAAAATTCAATCAAAAATATTTACCTGAAAAGACTGTTAAGAAAGTTTATGAGGAATTAAAAAAGTTACAACAATTCCTTAATAATGGCAGTAATAGTGGTGAGAAATTAGAAATCATTGACTACCTTAATTTCATTTTAAAACTACCTTTTGAAAAAGAAGTAAAGGAAGAAATTGATATCAATAAAGTATCACTGGCTTTAAATAAAAGTCACTATGGGATGGAGGATGTTAAGGAGCGTATTTTAGAATATCTTAGCATTCGTAAAAGAGTAGGTATTACTAAATCACCAATTTTATGCCTAGTAGGTCCACCAGGAGTAGGTAAAACAAGTCTTGTTAAAGAAATTGCTAAGGCATGTGATAAAGCTTTTATCAAAGTATCTTTAGGCGGTGTATCGGATGATGCTTATCTTAAAGGCTTTTTAAGGACTTATCGCTCTGCTAGAGCAGGAATCATTCTTCAAGAAATGTGTGAAGCTAAAATGGTTAATCCGATTTTCTTACTTGATGAAATTGATAAAATTTCAATTAGAAATACTGGTAATCCTTCAAATGTTTTAATGGAATTATTAGATCCTAATCAAAATAATGAGTACTTTGATAATTATCTTGAAATGGGCTATGATATGTCGAAGGTCTTTTTTATCGCAACAGCTAATTTTATCGAAAATATCGATCCAATTTTAAGAGATCGTTTAGAAATTTTAGAATTAAGAATGTATAGTGAAAATGAAAAGATTGAAATTGCTAAAAAATATATCATTCCTAAAATTAAAGATGAGTATAAAATTAATAATATTAAGGTTAAAATCAGTGATGAAATCTTATTTTACTTAATTCGCTTTTATACTGCAGAGGCTGGTGTAAGAAGTCTTGAAAGAGCACTTTCTACTATTTTTAGAAAAATTACCCTTGATAGCGATCGTAATGGTCGATTAAGGTATACCATTAATAAAAAAATAATACATGAGTATTTAGGTGATGAAAAAGTTGATTATGGTTTAAGCTCACAAAAGGATCAAATTGGTTATGCAAATGGTCTATACGCAACATCAATTGGTGGAGGGGTTTTACCGATTGAAGTTGCTGTTTATGAAGGTAAGGGTAATTTTGTCTTAACTGGTCAGTTAGGGGATGTATTAAGTGAATCAGCTAAGATTGCTATTGATTTAATTAAGGCTCGTGCTAAGGAATTTAAGGTTGATCCAAGCATCTTTAATAATTCTGATTTACATATTCATTTACCTGAGGGAGCTATCAAAAAAGATGGACCATCAGCAGGTATCGCTTTAACTAGTGCTATTTTATCAGCTCTTACTAAAAGGAGTACTAAATGTCATATCGCAATGACTGGGGAAGTTAGCTTAAAAGGTAATGTTTTAAAAATAGGGGGCTTAAGATCTAAGATTTTAGGAGCATATAATATTGGAATTAAAGAATTTATTATACCAATGTCTAATAAAAAAGATCTAAAGGAAATTCCTGAAGAAATTTTAAAACAGTTAAAGATTCACTGCGTTACCACAATCAATGAAGTTATAAGGTTGATTTTAAATGATTAAATTTATTACATCCGCAACTAAGAAAGAGCAATTTCCACTAGCATTTAAAGCAGATATTGTTATTGTTGGTCGTAGTAACACTGGTAAATCTTCTTTAATTAATGCCTTATTTAATAGTAAGATAGCCCATGTAGGTAAGACACCTGGCAAAACGAAATTGATTAATTTTTTTGAAATTAATGAAAAATATTACTTAGTTGATTTACCAGGCTATGGCTATGCTAAATTGGGCAAGAATAATTATGATTATTTCGCAAGGATGATGGATGAGTATTTTGATAATCGGGAGTTTATTAAGCTAGTTTTAATAATTATTGATATTAGACGTGATCTGAGTGAGGATGATTTATTAATGATTGATTATCTTAATACTAAAGGGATCAATTATCTATTTGTACTTAATAAAATGGATAAACTTAACCAAAGTGAAAAACATCATCGTGAACAGTATTTTAATAAGCAGTTAAATGAAAAATATCTTACTGTTTCTGCTTTAAAAAAACGTAATATCAACTTACTTTTAAGTTTAATTGAAAATTGTTTATAATATATGCGAAGAGGTAGAATATGAAACATAGAGATAAAGTTATTGTAATTGGAAATGGTGCCGTAGGTAGTAGTTATTGTTTTGCGCTTGTAACCCAAAATATTGCTCAAGAAATTGGGATAATCGATATTAATATTGAAAGAGCTGATGGAGATAGTAAAGATTTATCAGATGCTTTATCATTTAATTCACCAAAAAATATTTATGCAGCAAGCTATGCAGACTGCAAGGATGCTGATCTTGTCGTTATCACAGCTGGTATGCCTCAAAAATCTGGTGAAACTAGATTAGATTTAGTAGAAAAGAATTTAAAAATATTTAAAACCATAATTGATAATTTAATGGCTAGTGGTTTTAATGGCTGTATTTTAGTAGCTTCTAATCCGGTTGATATCTTAACTCATGCTGCTAAGGAGTTTTCTGGTTTAGATCATTCTAGAGTCTTTGGTTCTGGTACTTCACTTGATTCAGCTAGATTTAAGAAGGAAATTGCTAGTTTACTTAAAGTTGATGCTAGAAATGTACATGGTTATATTCTAGGAGAACATGGTGATAGTGAATTCCCAGCTTGGTCACATACTAGTGTTGGGGGACTAAATATTTTTGAGTGGTTAGAAAAACATCGTGATGTTGATCAAGAAGCTCTAGTAAATATTTTCTTTAAAGTAAAAAATGCTGCATATGAGATCATCGAAAAGAAAGGAGCAACTTATTATGGAATCGCTGCTGCTCTAGCAAGAATAACTAAGGCCTTTTTTGATGATGAAAATTCAATTTTCCCACTATCAGTATATTGTGATAAAGAATATGATTTAAATGGTTTATATATTGGTACACCAGCTATTATTAATAGACAAGGCATTCGTGATATTATTGAAATCCCTTTAAATGAATCTGAGAAAAATAAAATGCAACTTAGTGCTAAGACCTTAAGAGATATCAGAGATGATGCTTTTAAAAAGATTAAAGAAGATGATGCAAGATAAGTATAATCATAAAGAAGTTGAAAATGGTAAGTACCATTTTTGGCTAGAAAAAGAATATTTTAAAGCTGGTAATAAAAATAAAGAAGCTTTTTCAATAATGATCCCACCACCTAATATAACAGGTAAATTACATATTGGACATGCGATTGATAATACTATTCAAGATGTTATTGCTAGATATAAAAGATTACAGGGATATGATGTTTTATTTTTACCTGGAATGGATCATGCGGGAATTGCTACTCAGGCTAAAATTGATGAAAAATTAAAATCGATGGGTCTTAATCGCTACGATATTGGTAGGGATAAATTTTTAGAATATGCAAATGAATGGAAGGAAGAATACTCAAATCACATTCATAAGCAATGGGAGGTTTTAGGTAATAGTCTTGATTATAGTAAAGAAGCCTTTACTTTAAATAATGATTTCTCTAAAGCAGTAATTAAAACCTTTGTTGATTATTATAAACAAGGATTAATTTATCAGGGCTATCGGATTATTAACTGGGATCCTAAGGCTAAAACAGCATTAAGTAATATTGAGGTAGTATATAAGGAAATTGAAGGGAAGATGTATTATTTTAAATATCGCTTCCCTAATAGTGATAAATATTTAGCAGTTGCTACTACTAGACCGGAAACGATGTTTGCGGATGTTTGTGTAGTAGTTAATCCTAATGATGAAAGATATCAAGATTTAATTGGTAAAAAAGTAATCAATCCTGCTAATAATGAAGAAATTAAAATTATTGCAGATGATTATATTGATATTGATTTTGGTACTGGAGCTATGAAATGTACTCCAGCTCATGATCCTAATGATTATCAAATTGCTTTAAGACATAATTTAGAAATGCCTATTTGTATGCATCCTGATGCTAGAATGAATGAGCTAGCAGGGGAATTTGAAAATTTAGATCGCTTTGAAGCTAGAAATAAGTTAGTCTTAAAAATTATGGCTGAAGGTAATTTTATTAAAGAAGAAAAGATCATTCATAATGTTGCTCACTCAGAAAGAAGTGATGCGATGATTGAACCATATCTTTCTAAACAATGGTTTGTTAGAATGAAACCTTTAGCTGATGAAGTCTTAAAACAGCAAGAAGGAAGTGAAAAAGTAAATTTTTATCCTCAAAGATTTAATCAAACACTTAATCATTGGCTTAATAATATTGAAGATTGGTGCATTTCAAGACAGCTTTGGTGGGGT
>JAEWGY010000108.1 GCA_023388035.1 Bacillota bacterium
CTATTAGGACTATTTAAATCATAGTAATAATTTTCAAAAACTTCTAATTTGAGTTCATCATCATTTTCAACGATCTTGTCAATTTGTTTTTTACTAAGCAGCATTTTATATTCTTTTTCAATTTTAATATTCATTTAATTACCTTCCAAATATTTTATAAATAATAAATCATTGATAATAAAATAGAATGATTTAAGTTTTGAATTACGATTGAAATAACTGATATTAATATCTGATAATAAAGCTAATTTATTATTTTTATTATTAGTTATCGATAGGATTTTTATTTTACTTGCTTGTAACTTAGTTATTAATTCAATCAGTTTGGGATCATTTCCCTCATCACTATAAATAATAAAAAGGCTATTTTCCTTAAGACTAGGAATCAGAATTGAAGTTTCTAGCCTTCCTTCGCTTACATTAATTAATAATCCTGCATCTAAAAATAAACTACGCAAATATTTACAGGCATAATTAAGTGATGAATTATCACTGTAGGCAATGATATCAGGAGCCTTATTTATCATAGTATTTATAATTTTAAAATCAATTTTATCTAATAAATTAATACATTCCTTAAGATCATAGGCAGTATCATTAATATTAATGGACATTTTTCGTTTATTTAAAGATAAACGTAATAATAATTTGAGTTCATTTAAATTATTTAGTTCAATCTTATTTAAAAATCGCTTAAGACTGGTACTAGTAATATTTAACTTAAGTGCTAAGGTATTAAGATTTAGTTTACTTATTTGTAAAGGATTATTAAAGATGTAACTGATTATTTCATAGTCTAATTCATTTAACTTAGACTTGTTTTTACTGATTAATTCTCTTAATTCAATCATGATTAAGCTCCTTAATAAATGCTAAGTATCTTAATAGTAAAATTTCAGCTAAAATAAAATAAGTAGCTAATGATTCATAATTTAGATCTTTGGCATTAACCATAATCGAATCGGCATAAAGATTATAGCTTGATATTTGACTTAAAGAGTTAGTTTTATTCCTAGTTATGGATAAGGTTTTAACTGACTTTAATTTTAATAATTCAGTAAAATTTAAAACTTCCTCATTTTCGCCAGAAACTGAAATAAGAATACAAAAATCGTCTTTATTAATTATATTATATGCTGCTAGAGCTTCTTTACTACCGGTTATATTAAATAACGCCTTATTCGCAACTAAAAATAAACGCTTAAATTCTTTTTTAATTGAAGCTTGAAGCATTCCTTCACCATAAATATAAATCCTTTTAGCCTTATGAATGGTAGTGAATAGATCATCTAATTTAATCGTTTTTAGACCATTCATAAGGTTTGTATAAGTATTTAAAACTGCTGTTAGTAAATCATTATCTAAATTTAAGTTATTTTCATACTTCAAGATATACTTAAGTTCACTATAGCCCTTAAGTTCCAATTTTTGACAAAAACGTAGAATGGAAGATTTAGAAATATTAAGCAGTTTGGATAGATCAATAATTGATAGATTAATTATTTGGTGATCCTTAAGATACTTATAAATCATTAAATCATTATCATTTAGACGATGATAGTATTTATTTATTAAAAGATTTAATTGCACTTCTATATTTTATCTTATTAAAAATAAAAATAATAGTCTTTAAGACTATTATTTAAGTGTTGGCCAGTAATCTTTATTCACCTTTATGAAATCATCAAGGATGAGTTTAGCTACGCTAGCACTAGGAACAATTTTTGAAAGACTTAATGCTTGCCATAATTTTTGATATGATCCCTCAATCCATGCTTCAACAACTAGTTTTTCAACTGAAACCTGTTGTTGCATAAGTCCTTTTTGAAATTCAGGTATCTCACCTTGAGCAATTCTTTCATAGCCATTACGTCCTACTATACATGGAATTTCAACCATGGCAGTACGATCAAAGTTTAGTACCGCTCCCTCATTTGGAACGATAAGCAAGAAGCGTTCTAAGGTATTCATTGCGATAGCACAGGCTAAATCAACAATGTAAGTAGCGTGAGCATCAGCTTCAAAACCACTATCTTTAGCACTGCCCTTTTCAATTATACGTCTGCAAGCATCAAAGACATGTTTTTCACGACCATCAATTACCTCATTAGCTCTGGTATAGTTTGGATTAGAATGCTCTACTACATAATCAGGATAGAAATAGTATTTTAAATAAGTATTTGGAATGGTATTTGGATCTAAAGCATAAACATCCTTAGCTTTATAGAAGGTTGATTTCCATGATTCATCAATATGTTGATTAGTTTCAGAAATACCATCTGCAAAACCACTTTTAGCAACATGTTTACGGATTTCTGGTAATAAATCATTACCTTCACGATCATAGATCTTATGCCACCAACCAAAGTGATTTAAACCATAATAACCTACTTGTAATTCTTTTCTTGATTTAAGACCACACATTGAAGCCATCTTTTCTTCTAAGTCAATAGGCATATCACAGATATTAAGAATCTTAGAATTAGGTCTTAAACGTCTAGTAGCCTCAGCTACGATAGCAGCTGGATTCGAGTAGTTAAGCATCCATGCATTAGGTGAATATTTTTCCATATAATCAAGAATTTCTAATACGCCACCAATAGAACGCATACCATAAGCAATACCACCAGGACCACAGGTTTCTTGACCGACAACACCGTATTTTAAAGGAATCTTTTCATCAAGTTCACGCATAGCATATTTACCTACTCTAATATGTGCTAAAACGAAATCAATGTCACTAAAAGCTTCCTTAGGATCGCAGCTGTAGCTAAAAGCAACCTGAGGGCAGTTTTCCTTAATATAGATTTCACACGCTTTAGCGACTAATTCTTGTCTTTCTTTATCATTATCATAGAATTTAATGCTATGGATAGGGAAGCGATCCATATTATCAAGTAACATTAAAACGATACCTGGAGTAAAGGTGCTACCTCCTCCAGCAATAGTAACTGCATAAGATTGTTTTTTCATAAGTCCTCCTTAAAAATTCAAACGTAAAGTAACGATAAAACAAATAATAGCAATAATCAAATTAAAATAGTTTAATAAGTTAACTTTTTTAAAATCAAATTTATATTCCTTTAAAGATAAATTAAGATATAAAAGATAAAGGATCATAAATAGATTAAGACTTAAACATTGACTTATTAACATGACCAGTAAATTAGCTTTAATAATATGTATTTCAGTCTTTTTAATGATGTAAATGATATAAGCCTCTATCATATTTAAAGCAGCAATTAGCATAAGTAAAGCAAATAATGGATTGAGCTTTAATAAGGTATTTAAATCAAATTCATATTTCAGCATGTTTAAATATAGATAGATAAAGATTAAAATACTAAAAGCTAAACTGAGATACATTAATAAAGTTAATTTTCTTAAAAATTTATTTTCTTTCATTATCAAGGAATTCTTCAAGTTCTTCACGAACCTTCGCAACACTCATCCCAATTATTATTTGAACCGATTTATCATTTAGTAAAGCGCCATGAGTACCGATTGATTTAAAGAATTTATCATCCTCAACTAAATCAGGATTAGCAACGATTAATCTAAGACGGGTCATGCAATTAGAAACTTCTAAAATATTATTAGTGCCACCTAGTCCTGCAACAATATTAAGGATTAATTCACTTGCTCCTTCGCTTTTAACTTTCATATTCTTTTCACGATATTCTTTTTTAGTATGAAATTTAACTTCTTCATCATCTTCTCTACCAGGTGTTTTTAAATTGAATTTAAGAATCAGAAATTTAAAGACAACATACCAGATTAGCATAAATACTAAACCAATTATTAACATCGTTAGATATTGCAGATAATGATTTTTCATTAGTGGTATCCAGTTAAGTGAAGCCATTTCGATAACACCACCTGAATGAATACCTACAATACCAAATAAATACATTGTTGTAGAGATACATGCTGCAAGTAAAGCGTGAACGACAAATAACATTGGCGCAATGAATAAGAAGGTGAATTCGATTGGTTCAGTAACACCACAAAGAATTGCTGTTAAGGTTATTGGTATTAATAAACCTAAGACTTTTTTCTTTTTATTAGGCTTAGCAGTATGATAAAAAGCTAAGGCAACACCAGGACAACCGAAGATCTTTGAAAAGCCAGTTGCGGTAAAACCAGCTTCAGGAAGAATTTCCTTAAGGGAACTACTTGAAGCTGCGATATTAGGTAGATTAGTTGCCCAATAAGCATAAAGACCACCAGGAACTAAGATATTATCATAATAAAATGGTGAATATAAAATGTGATGTAAGCCAAAAGGAATTAATAATCTTTCTAAAAGAATAAAGACCCAAATACCTAAGGCACCAGTAGATGACATAAAGCCTTGGAATAAAAACATACCATGTTGAACCTTTGGCCATAATAAAGCAGCTAATAAAGCTAATGGAATCATTACGAAGAAACCAATTGTACAAATGAAGGTTGAACCAGAGAAGGTACCAATCCATTCAGGTAATTTTGTATCAAAGAAACGGTTATGAAGATAGATAACCACTAGGGATATAGCTAAGGCTCCAATCATTCCCATATCTAATGTCTTAATATTAGCAATCATAGTAAGACCACTAACACCACCAACATTTTGACTAAAATCAACACCAAAGGCATTTCCCCATTGACTTAGGATGGTTGAAAGGAAATAATGGAAAGTTAGATATAAAACTAAGGCTTCCATAGCGCAGCGAGCTGCTTGTTTTTTAGCCATTCCAATCGGTAATCCAACAACAAATAATAAAGGTAATTGATTAAAGACAGTCCAGCCACCCTGTAGTAAGACATTGAAAATTTGATACCATAGATGGTCGGGTTTTGCTAAATCACCAACTACAGCACTGGTGGTTGCTAGAGTACCTATACCAATGATTACACCAGCAAAGGCGAATAATAAAACTGGAGTAAACATCGCACCACCAAATTTTTGAATTTTTTGTATCATATTTTCCTCCTTGCTTTAATTATAGGAAAGAAAAAATAAAAAAGAAGAGTTTACAATTATTTAGGTAATAGTGCTCACATTTGATTAAAAATAACTTTTTTAGGGAAATTTCCCAGAATTAGTTAAGAAAAAAGATCGATTACTCGATCTTATCTTTGAACTCTACCAGAACCATCACCAGCCATTAAATCTTTAACTTCTTTTAGGCTGACAAGATTTAAATCACCCTCAATTGAATGTTTAAGACAACTTGATGCTACTGCGAATTCAATTATATCTTGATTAGGATACGCTTCACTTAGTGCGTAAATAAGACCAGCAGCGAAACTATCACCACCACCAACACGATCAACGATTTGCATATCATATTTTTTAGAGAAGTAATAATTATCATCTTTATAAAGCATTGCTGACCAAAGGTTTCGACTTGCTGAAATACTTTCTCTTAAAGTGATTGCTACTGCCTTAAAATTAAAACGTTCCTTAAGCTTTAAAGCAACTTCCTTATAGGCATCATGAGCAATTTCACCTTTAGTTACATCAGTATTACTAGCACTAATGCCAAAGACCTTGTGAGCATCTTCTTCATTAGCGATACAAATATCAACATAAGGCATTAATTTAGACATTACTTCATTAGCTTTTTCACTAGTCCATAATTTCTTACGGAAATTTAAATCACATGAAACTGTTACATTGTTTTCTTTGGCAATCTTTAAAGCTTTTAATAAAATTGCAGCAAGCTCGTCATTTAAAGCTGGTGTAATACCAGTGAAGTGGAACCAAGTTGCATCCTTAAAAATTGTTTCAAAATCAAAATCAGCTTCACTAGCTAAGGCAATACTAGAATTAGCACGATCATAGATAACCTGACTAGCACGTTGACTAGCACCTTTTTCAAGATAATAAATACCAACTCGATCACCACCTCTGGTAATATAATCAGTTTTAACACCATATTTAGCTAATTCATTAACTGCTGCTTGACCAATCGCATGACTAGGTAATTTAGATACAAAATAAGCTTCCTTATTAAATTGAGCTAAAGATACCGCAACATTAGCTTCACCACCACCATAAGTTGCTTCAAATTTATTAGCTTGGGTAAAGCGTAAATACGATTCAGGAGCTAATCTTAACATTATTTCTCCAAAAGTAATAAATTTAGACATAAATCCTCCATTTTTAACAGTTTAAAAGAATTGAATAAATAAGTCAAATATTTTGGTAAAAAACAAAAATTGTATAACTTTTTTAATAAATTTTACATAAAATTAAGCTTTTGACTTTCTGCTATTTTAAGATTTTCCTCATCCCAATAAGATACCTGCACCTCACCGATATGTTTCTTATTAAGTAATAACATGCATAAACGACTTTGACCAATACCACCACCGATGGTTAAAGGTAAGTGATCATTCAATAATAGTGAATGATAGTAAAGTTCTTTTTTATGCTCTTCATTTAAAATTTTAAGTTGTTTTAAAAGGGAAGTAGAATCTACTCTTATACCCATAGAAGATAATTCAATCGCCTTATCAAGTGTCGGATGATAAATAAGTAAATCACCATTTAAATCCCAATCATCATAATCAGCAGCCCTTTGATCATGCACCTTACCATCGCTTAATTTTTTACCGATATTAAAAATAAAGACAGTCTTATGCTCTTTAGTAATCATCGCTTCTCTTTCCTTAGGATTTAAATTAGGATATTTATCTAATAATTCCTGAGCACTAATAAAATATACTTCATCATTAAAAACTTTTAAAAGATTTGGAAAAGCTTTTAAAAGATCATTATTAGTTTTTACTAGAGCTCTATTAATTTTTTTCACAATTGTTTTAAGGAATTCTAAATTACGATCATTCTTACTAATGATTAATTCCCAGTCCCACTGATCGACATAAATCGAATGCATATAATCTAATTTTTCATCCATTCTAATCGCATTCATATCGGTATAAAGTCCCTCATAGGTATTAAAACCATATTTCATTAAAGCATATCTTTTCCACTTTGCTAGACTTTGAACAATTTCAAGTTCAGTTTCATTAATTTTAAAGGAAACTTTACGCTCGATACCATTTAAATCATCATTTAGACCTGAACCCTTTTTAAGAAATAAGGGAGCACTAACTCTAAGTAGATTTAATTCTTCAGCTAAATATCTTTGAAAATGATCTTTAATTAAATAGATTGCCTTTTGACTTTGGGCTAAATTTAAGTTTTTCATAATAAATAATATATAATAATTTAATAAAAAAGTCATCTATGCTAGAATATGATTATGAATGTTTATGATTTTGATAAGACGCTCTATGCTAAGGATTGTACGCAGGAGTTTATTAAATACTTAGTAGTAAGAAGACCAATTATATTAATTTATTCATTTAAAATTGCTTTCTATGGTCTTTTATATCTATTAAGATTTATTAATAAAACTAAATTTAAAGAGAAGGCTTTTTCATTTCTTAGAATCATTAAGAATAAGGAAGAGCTCATTGAAGATTTTTGGGATCTTAATGAGCATTTAATCTATCCTTGGTATAAGGACTTGCAAAGAGCAGATGATTTAATTATTTCCGCATCACCTGAGTTTCTAATTATACCGATTGCGAAAAGGTTAAATACTAAGGCACTTGCTTCTAGAGTTTCTTTAGCGGATGGCAAATTTACCGGACTTAATTGCTATGGTGAAGAAAAGGTTAAAAGATTATATGAATATGATCCTAAGGCAGCGATCGAAAAGTTTTATAGTGATTCTGATAGTGATTTACCACTAGCAAGAATCGCTAAGCAGGCTTATAAAATTGATCAAAAAGGTAATATTAATGAATGGAGGATTGATGATGGATCTTAAGGAAATACGTTATGAAATTGATAAGATTGATGAGGAATTAAAAAGATTATTCTACGCAAGAATGGACCTCGTTTTAAAGGTTGCAAAGTATAAGAAGGATAATAA
>JAEWGY010000006.1 GCA_023388035.1 Bacillota bacterium
CATTAATAATATCATTAGCTACATTATTAAAATCACTAAGTCCAATATAGTAAGCAATATTTAAATCTTTTAAGGCTTCTTTACATTTTTTAATATCCTTAAAATAAGTTAATATCAAAATACTTTCCTTAAGTGACTTAAGCTTCTCGATTTCAACAATCAAATTATCGCTCGCCTTTGATTTTAAGTCACTGCTTAATTTAGAATGATTGATAAAAGCTAGAAATTTACATAATTCTCTATATGAATCATTGTTAATGGCGATTAAACTAGCATTGATTAAGTAATTATTTATTTTTAAATTAAAACTAAAACCAACATTGATTTTAAAATTATACTCCTTATTGATTTCAGCTAATTCAAAAATTCCTGCCATACTTAAATAATCATTTAAAATGATATGATCATAATTATATTTTTTAAGATAAGGAAAAAGCTTTGTTAGAGTGATTATTCCCTTAAGTAAAGAATATGAAGATTTAAGATTAAGCAGTTTATTCATATTTATATTATACCTTTTTTGCATTTTAATTATAATTACGCTTTATTAATTTCTTATTTTAAATTAAAATATTTATATTGAGGTGAAGGATGAAAATTGCATTTTTAACTGATAGTGGTTCTGGCTTAAGTATTGATGAAATGGCTAGTAAATCAATCTTTAGTTTACCCCTACAGATTTTAATAGATGGCAAGAATTATTTTGATTTAGAAGAAATTAAACCCGGTGAGCTTATTGCTTATCTTAAAGAAAATAAAAATCCTAAAACTTCCTTGCCAGCTTTAGGACTTACAGATGATCTTTTCGCAAAACTTAAAAAAGAAGGTTTTGAGAAGGTTATTGCCGTACCCATTTGTTCGGGGCTTAGTGGATGTATGAACTCACTTTATATTTGTGCTCAACAAAACAATTTACCAATTGTATGTCTTGATACATTTACTACAGTTGCTATTCAAAGATATTTAATTGAATATTTAAAAGAAGCTATAGGTGATTTAAAAATTGATGAAAAGCTTGCTTTAGCTAATGCTAATGAGGTTATTAATAGTTGTAATACCTTAATTGTACCCTATGATTTAAGTCACTTAAAAAGAGGTGGACGCTTAAGTTCTAGTGCCTTAGCACTTGCGAATTTATTTAAGATTAAACCAGTTTTACATATTAATAAGGATACTCTTGGTAAGATTGATGTGCTTGCTAAGGTTAGAACCTTTAAAAGAGCTTTAGATTATGTAATAGATACTATCGTTAATGATATCGATAGTGATAAATATATAATTTATATAGCCCATGTTGATGCCTATGGTGATGCCTTAGGAATAAAAGAAAAATTAGCTTTAAAGCTTAATAATCCAATTGAAATTATTCCTTTATGTAATCCAGTAGCAGCACACTGTGGTCTTAATAGTATCGCTATTCAATATTTTAAGAGGATTTAAATGGAAGAAAAAGAGAAAGATGAAAAAATAAATAATAAACGACCTAAGGCTAAGAGAGGAATTTTTATCTTAGCTATTTTTACTAATTTAATCGCCTTAATGATGATTATTGGATTTTCTTTAGCCTTATTCTTCGTTTTAAAATATTTAGCAATTGAGATGCCAAGCTTTGAAAAAGATCGCTTAATCTCTAAGGAATCTAGTGTCATCTATGATACTAATAATGATGAAATTATTGAGATTGGTTCTTTTCTAAGAAGTAATGTTAGCTATGAGCAATTACCTGAGGTACTAATCAATGCCTTTTTATCAATTGAAGATTCACGTTTCTTTAAACATAATGGCTTAGATATCCCCCGCTTCCTAAAAGCATCCTATACTACCTTTATTAAAAAGGATCACACCCAAGGTGGTTCAACTATTGATATGCAATTAGTTAAAAATAGTTACTTCGTGGATGATGAGCAGGAATTATTACCAGCTAGAAGTGGTATTGAGGGCTTAAGACGTAAATTTCATGAAATCATTTTAGCACTTAAGGCTAACCAGAGTTTAGATAAGAAAACGATTCTGGTAAATTATCTTAATAAATTAAATTTTGGTAATCGTATCAGAGGAGTTCAGAAGGCTAGTGAGTATTATTTTGGTAAGAATGTTAGTGAATTAAATTTACCAGATGCTGCTCTTTTAGCAGGAATCATTAATCTACCTAATGCTTACAATCCTTATTTTCACTTAAATGAAGCTAAGCTTAAAAGAGATGAAGTTTTAGATAGTATGCACTATCATGGTTATATTAATGATTTAGAATTAAACTTAGCTAAAAAGGTTAAAATTGAAGATACTCTATATGGCTATGATGGACGCTTTGAACATACTAATATTCTCTATCAATCATATATTGATAGAGTTATTAATGAAGCTATTGAAATAACTGGACTAAATCCATATCATCATTCAATGAAGATTTATACTAGTATGGATCCTGATTTACAAAAACTCTTTTATAATATTCAAAATGATAAAACTGATATCGAGTTTCCACGCAAAGAAATTCAGAATGCCTTAGTTTTAATGGATAATAAAAATGGTGAAATTCTAGCCTTAGGAGGAGGACGTTTTAATAAAAATGAAGCCAGACTTTTAAATCGGGCTACTGATTCCTACATCTCCCCTGGATCTAGCGTTAAGCCTATACTTGATTATGCTTTAGCCTTTGATCGCTTAGGTTGGTCGTCTAATCATATCGTTACTGATAGACCGATACTCTTTAGAGATTCTGATATTGTAGTAGCCAATTATGATAGAGAATATCGTGGTGATGTATATGTAAATAGTGCTGTTGAAGATTCTTTAAATACTACTGCTATAACTGCTTTAAATGATGTTATTGATGCAATTGGTGCTAAGGAAGTTGTGAAATATTTAAATGATATAGGTTTTAAAGTTAAGGAAAGTGAATTTAATGATCAATTTGCTATTGGTGCGCAAAATTTCCTTTGCACTCCGCTGCAACTAGCTGGAGCCCATGCAATGCTTTTTAATGAGGGACGCTATATTAAACCTTATACTATTAAAAAGATTGTTTTTGGTGATAAAAATAAAGAAACTTACATTGCCGATAATAAGGGTAAGCAAGTTATTTCTCCAGCTGCTGCCTATCTTACTGCTTTAAGTGAAAAAGCAGTTGTATATGGTCCTAGTCCTAATACCACAAAATCAGTTAAATATCGTAATGATGGTAGTCTTAGATCTTATCCAATTTATGCTAAAACAGGAACTTCTGATTGGGGTGATTCAGGAGTTCAGTATGGTATTCCTAGAGGTGCTTCTAAGGACTTATTAAATGTCTTTTCTAACAATAAGTACACCTTTGTTTCTTGGCGTGGATTTGATAAAGCAGAGGAAGGTGTTAAAACTTGGTTTAGTGGCTATGATTATAATTTTAATACCGGTACTGAGATTGCTAGATTAGTTTTTGATAATATTGAAGATAAATTTGTTGATAAAAATAATGAATATCAAGTAGAAGAACTTAAAAAACCTGATGATTTAGTGGAGATTAGACATGTTCCTGGTGTTTTTCCTTATAAACAAAATGGTTCTTATCTAATCACCAGTTTAATTGATAAACGTTATTTAGAAAAACAAGTTGAATCTAAAAACCATTATCAAGCTTCAAATCATTATAATTTTAAAGCTGAAATAAAAAACAATAATATAATAGCTGCCTTTAGTGGCTTTAATGGTTGTATTCAAAGCGCTGATGGAAAACTATATAAAGATATAAGTTTAATCACTTCTAAACACTTTGTTCCAGCGGTTGGTAATTGTATTTATGGCTATCCGATAAGTGCTAATTTTAATGTTCGTATTTTGTATAATAATATCGAAACTGAAAATCATACCGTTGACTTTCCAACTATGAGCATTCCAATTAGCGGTGAAGGATCGATAATGGTTTGTGGTACAGCTAATATTAATGGTGAATTTAAACCTGAAAATTGTGTTCAAATAAGATAAAATGATCATCGTTTAAATGATGATCATTTTATCTTTTAAATTACAAAGATTGTATCTAGCGCTAACTTAATCATTCTAAAACTATAAATAAAAAAGCAATCATTACAGATTGCTCTTGAATAGTTTTCGTTGATTTTACCCGCGAACGCTCACTACACCTTATCGAGAAACTAACAAACGATAGCAGACCTTAAAGACATCAGTATTTCAGACCCCCTAATGTTGGGCGAGATGCTGCAACCCCCCTAGCTCATTTCTAGTAACAAAGTTAATATAACATATTTTATTTGAAAGATATTTTAT
>JAEWGY010000033.1 GCA_023388035.1 Bacillota bacterium
CGACCTATACCCTTAGCAGGGGCACCTCTTCAGCCTCTTGAGTACTTCCTCATGTTTTCCAAGTGCTTAATTATAATAACAAATCTATAAAGCTATGTCAATAGTTTAAATTAAGTTACTTGAAAAAATAATCTAAAAATTAATCCAAGATTGATTCAATATCATAGCGAGGACGATTTTTAGTTTCTAAATAGATCTTCGCTATATATTCACCGATGATACCAATCGCGATCATTTGACAACCGCCAATAAACCAAATTGATAGAATTAAACTAGCCCATCCTGACGTTGCCACACCATTTAATTTAGATATAATGGCATAGATAAAAATAATTAAGCTAAGTCCTAGAAAGATAAAACCAAGGCTTAAGATAAAGCGTATTGGCTTAATACTAAATGATGTTATTGATTCAAAGGCTAGTAAAAATAATTTTCTAGTTGAATACTTTGTTTCACCTGCATATCTTTTATCTCGATCATAATAAACGATATCTTGATTAAAACCTAGATTTTTAATAATTTGTCTAAGGAAGATATTCTTTTCGCGATATTCTTTTAAGGCTAAAGCTACTCTTTTAGACATTAAACGATATTCAGCATGATTTGATACAATATCAACACCTAGCATTTTCATAACACGATAATAAGATAAAGCAAAGAATTTTTTAAAGAAACTATCCTTATCTCTTTTATCTCTAACACCAAATATAATATCAACTCCCTGTTTATATTTTTCAATCATTTTATCAATGGCATTAATATCATCTTGTAAATCAACATCCATTGTAACAATCATATCCGCATATTTAGCAGCATATTCAATTCCTGCAATTAAAGCGTATTGTTGACCTCTATTAGCAGCTAAATTAATGCCGATAACTTCTTTATTTAATTCATGAAGCTCTTTAATTTTATCCCATGTTAAATCCTTAGAACCGTCATTAACGAAAACGAGCTTAGAATCTTTATCAATAGCTCCATCACTAATCAGTTTACGTATTTTAGCTAGTAAAAGTTTACTTGCATGGGGCAAAACTTCAATCTCGTTATAACATGGTAAAATTATATAAAGTTTATTCATTATTCACCTCTTTTAAGAATTTTATTAAGAACTGTTTTCATGATTGATTCTTTCGTAATGATTAAGATTATAGCGTAACTAATTACCCCTGAAATACATTGGATAAAGGTAGTAAGGGGTCTAGGGCTTAGGAAATTACCGATGGGATAGATAATTAAAGCCATAACTAGTGATGCTAGAGCGTATTTAAGATAATCCATGCTTAATTTAAATTTTATTTTTTTATAGATAAAAAAATACTGAATCATAGTTACACTTAATTCGGCTAGGATGGAAGAGATTGTTGCGCCAAGTGCATATAATCTTGGAATTAAAATAAGATTAAAAAGGAAGTTGATTAAAGCACCCATTGTCACTGAGAAACTGTAGGCCTTATTAAGACCATTAGGTATCATAAATTGAATACCAAAGACATTGGAAAGTGAAATTAAAAGAATAATTGGCGAACTGTAGATGATTAAATCACCGATATATGTTTGTTTAGGTAAATACCATAAGACAAAAGGAGAAGTTACGCAAATAATACCTACTAACATCGGTAAAGAAAGACCTATTGCTAGTTTAAGGGTGGTATTTAAATATTTTTCCATAATTTCCTTGGAATTCTTTTTTGAATAAAGGGTATTAGTAATTCTAGGTAGCATAATAGTACCGATGGAAGTTATAAAATAGAGAAAAATTTTAATGAAGTTTTGAGAGAAATTATAAAGGGACACATAGGATTTATCATCAATTAAATAACCAAGCATCGTCTTATCTAAAATAGTATAAATATTAATCGCAATAGTAGGGATGAAAAGTACTAAAGTTGCCGGGATATGTTTTAGATAAGCCTTTTTAATATCGATTTTTACAAATTTAAGATATTTATTTAGTTCCTTAAAAAGAATTAGATTACCAAAGAATTCACCTATTGCATAAATTAACATTAAAACCCATAAATCATTAGGGGTTTTAACTAGCGTAAAAATAGCTAAAACAATAAGTAACTTAACAATGATATTTCTAAGCGAGGCATATTTAAATAATTCCATACCATATAAAGCCCAAGAAACATCAAGAGCACTGTTTATAAAAGCTCCTATATGTAAAAGATAAAATAAGTGATATTCTTTAATAAAAAAGATGATATTTAAAATATATAAAATTAAGCAGATAGTTAGATTGATAACTTGAAGCGAGAAGATTTCAGTAAAGGTTTTAGAAAGTTTTTCCTTATCATCTCTAACAGCAGCGATAGTTCGATTACCATAAATATTAATTCCCATCAATGCGAAAATAATAAACCAACTAGTAACTGATCCGATATAATCACTAATCCCAAGATGTTTTGGGCCTACATGATTAAGTAGATATGGTACCGTAAAGATCGGTAGGATAACCTTTAAGATTTGAAATAAAATGTTATATAGATAGTTTTTAATTAAACTTTTTTCCATAAATAAATTATAACATTAAAAAATAAAATATTATTAAATTTGACAAATTAAACGATATCAATTATTATAATAAGGCAATTGGTTAAATTAAAAAAAGGAAATGAGGTGGCTTTATTATGAAAAGAACATATCAACCAAGCAAAAGAAAGCACCAAAAAGTCCACGGTTTTAGAGCCCGCATGAAAACAGTTGGAGGACGTAAGGTTCTTGCAAGACGTCGTGCTAAGGGTCGTAAAATCTTGTCGGCATAAGGTAAGCAAGGCCACGTAAGTGGCTTTTATTTTTATGAAAAAAGAATTAAGAATTAGAAAGAATGAAGATTTCAATCAAATTTATAAATTAAAAAAAGTATATTACAGCAAGTCATATAAAATTTACTTCCGTAGTAATACTAATCTTCATTTCGGTATTAGTATCTCTAAAAAAATAGGTAATGCAATCACCAGAAATAAGATCAAAAGGCAAATACGGATGATGATTTTAAATTTAATTAAATCACAAAAACTAGAGGGTGATTATATTATTGTTGTGAAAAAGGAATATTTGAATTATACTTATGAGGAAAATTATCATTCTTTAATTAAATTAATTAAAAATAAGGTAAAATAATATAGGAGAAAGTATGTTAAAAAATCGTAAACTAAAATTAATTCTGACAATCTTAATCTTATTGATTGTCTTAACAAGTTGTGCAGTTCCTAGAGATGATGCAGGTAATATTAAATATATAAGTGATAATATTAGCTTTAATGAATTTAGAGCACAGGAAGGTTTCTTTCAAACGCTACTAGTATTCCCTTTAACTAAAATTTTAAATTTCATCATTGCAAATACAGGATCAGTTTTTATTGGGGTAGCAGCATTAACCTTTCTAGTACACGCGATCGTATTACTAGTAACTTGGAAATCAAATGTAGCAACACTTAAGATGCAACAATTACAACCTGAACTTAAGAAGATCCAAGAGAAATATGCTGATCGCACTGATCAACAAGCTAGACTAGCAATGGGTGCTGAGATGCAGGCTTTATATCAAAAGAATAAAGTAAATCCATTTGCCTCAATGCTTACCATGTTTTTACAATTACCAATCATTTTCAGTATTTATTATGCAGTTAATAGAAGTGAAAGAGTAATGACTGGAAGTTTTTTAGGAGTAAATCTTGCGAAGACACCAATGGAAGGAATTGCAGCCTTTGAACTACCATATATCTTAATCTTTGTGGTGATGATGCTTTTACAGGTTGCTTCAATGTATATTCCTACTTATCTTTCAGAAAGACGTGCCAAAATTAAAGCAGCTAAGGAACATCGTCGTTATGTTAAACAACCAAATCCAATGAAAATGATGATGCCAATGATGATCATTGTCTTATTCTTTTCAGTTTCATGGCCAAGTGCAATGTCTATTTATTGGTCAATTAGCTCTGTTGTTCAAATTGTTAAATCATTAGTGATTGATTATTTCATCCATAGAAGAGGTTAATATGAACATTTATCAAGCGAAAAATTTAGATGAGGCATTAAAAAAAGTTTGTCTTAAATATAATTGTGAAATAGCTGATATTAAATATGAAGTCATTGAAGAGAAAAAGGGTATTCTAGGTTTTGGTAGTACTGTAAGTATTAAAGCTTACGTAAGACAGGATGTAAAAGACTTTATCTTTGATTATTTAGGAAGCTTTTTCCTAGGTATTAATACCGAAGTTAAAATTGAAATTATTGATAAAAATGATTTATTAACAGTTATTATTGATAGTGATGATAATGCTAGAATCATCGGTAAACAAGGAGCTAAGCTTCAATCACTGAATATCATTCTTAGACAGGCTGTCTTAAATACTTTTAAGGAAAGATTTAAAATTAGTGTTGATGTATCACAGTATAAACAGAGTCGTTATCTAAGACTTAAAAAGCAGGCTATAAAACTCGCAAAAGATGTTTTACGCCTAAAACAAGATCTTAAGCTTGATCCAATGCCGGCTGATGAAAGACGTATCATTCATGAAGCATTAAGTAGATTTGATAATATTAAAACTCAATCTTATGGTGAAAAACAAGATCGCCACATTGTGATTTCATATAAGGGTGAATAATGTATTTCCAAAAAATTAAAACCGAAGATCTTTACTTAAGTCCCTTAGAGGCTAATAAGGATATTGAAGAGTTTACTAGATTAGTTAATGAAGATAGCGACATCGCTTATCATAATGCCTTTTATCATAAGAGTTTAAATAGTACTAAAGTAGCTTCAATGATTGAACTATGGTCAAAGGGTGAATGTGCCTTTGCGATCATTGAAAAGGAAAGTGATAAGTTGATTGGTAATATTTCACTTTTTAATATCAATAATTTAGCTAGGAAAGGTGAAATAGGTATCTTTATTGCTAAGGATTATCGCTCTAAAGGCTATGGTAAACAGGCCTTAGATGCTTTCTTAAATTTCGTTTTTGCCTATCTTAATTTACACAAGGTTGAAATTAATGTACTTGGCTTCAACCTTAAAGCAAAAGCTTTCTATGAAAGTTTAGGATTTAAATTAGCAGGAGTATTAAGAGAAGCTTATTATTTTAATAATAAGTATCATGATACTTATATATTAGATCTATTAAAAAAAGAATATTATAATTAACGCTCCTTCATTAGGAGCGTTTTTAGGATAAATTTTAATCTAGTCTAAAATAAATTATGAGAAAGTATTTATTTCTACTTATTAATCTAGGGTTTATTGTTATTATCTTAAGTATTTATTTGATTACCCAATTTACAAGTGCAAAGGTATTATTTTTTAATAAGTCATTATCAGCTTTTACACAAATTAAAAAAGATGATATTTATTATAAGAGAATACCTAAATTTTTATTAAATGAACTTATGATAGATGCTAAGGAAAAGATAATAGGTAAATATTTAAATCCTAATTATAAGGTTAATAAAGATGATTTAGTATTAGATTATATGTTTATTAATGATCATAAGGATTATTTAAAGCTGGTTTTAAATAGTGATGAAGTAGCTTATTTATTAGATTGCAGTAACATCGATTTAAGTAAGCGTGTTAAAATTGATAATTATATTGATGTATATTTGACTACTAAAAATAAAGAAGAAATTAAATCTGCTAAAATTTTTACTAATTTAAGAATAATCGGTTTATATGATCGCAATGGTCAAAATCTTAAAAATAATCAAAATAGTAAAATAAGTTATATTGAATTAGCACTAAAAAGTAATCTGGTTGAAAAATTTAATGAACTTAGGGAGGGCGGTAAACTTTCTATCGTTATTAGTTCTTAAATTAAGTATAATATAGCTATGAAAAAAATAATAACGATATTTTTCTTATTCTTATTAGTAGCATGCACTAATATAACTAAGGAAGATTCAGAAAAGATAATTAAAGATAGTTTAAATAGTGTTATTAATTTTAATCATAATCATAATAAAAAATATTTTACTTACTATGCTGATAAAAGTTTAAATCAGGTTGAAAGTGGTGATTTATACAGTCTTTTTAAAGATGGTGATGATACTATCTTATTAAGTGTTAATATTAGTGCAGTTATTTCCGAAAAAAAGGAAGAACAAAAGTTTTTAGCTGATAATTTCATCATCTATCAAATAAAGGATAAGGACCTTTATGATAATGAATATAATTTTAGTTTATATCAATTTGATGATTTATATGTTAGTTATTTTACGATCAATGATTTTTATGCAGTATCCTACTCTAATTCTTTATATGGTATAACGCAGTTATCAAGAAAGATGATCTTACTTACTAGAAATGCCAGAGTACATAAAAAGACTCTGCTAGAAAATTATGCTCAAGATAAAATTGAAGATTATACAAGAGATAAGATTGATCTATTTAAAATTGTATTGCCTTCAAAAGGACGCTTAGAAGATTTAATAAAAGAAGAATAATATTGTATAATAATAAAGAGGTATCAAATGATAAAACAATTAAAAAATTTCTTATTTGAAGATGAAAGTGATGAAATCATTGAAGTAGATAGACCTATCAATAATATTGAAAATAACAAAAGAAAAATAGTAAAAATTATTGATCAAAAACCTAAGGAAGAAAAACCTAAAACAATCCTTACTTTAAATGAGTTAACACCAAAACCAACTAGAACTACAACTAAATTAAGATATCAAAGAACTAACTATAAATTACAAGAACCTATTTCACCAATTTTTGGTTCTAGTAAACGCAGTTTAAGTGATGAAAATACTAAACAGGTTTTAAGTTATAATAAGGAAAGTTCTAATGCTAAACCGATTATTTCACCAATTAAAGGAACCGTTAAGGATAATCAAAATCAGGAAATGAGCAACATTAAAAAACTGGTTAGTAGTGAAAAAATTGAAGTGAGTGATATTAAGCCACTAAATGAAAAGGAGATTGATGAAATTTTCCTTAAGGAAAAAGAAGAAGATTTCTTAGATTCAGTAATCACTAAGGATATCATTAATCATGAAGATTTAAATCTTTTCAATTTTGATAACGAAGATAAATAACAAATACTATCGAAGGTATTTGTTTTTATTTACAACAAAAATAGTAATGTAATTGCTTACTTGTAAATATTTTCAAAAAGTATTATAATTTTTAAGAGAGGTGTTTATGGATAGATTATTAGAACTTATTTCGAACTTAGCTAATGTTTTAATTCCGATTTTAAGTTTTGTTATATTAGTGTTTATCATTATTATTTTAAACCACTTACGAAAAATACTCATCTTAAGCACAAAAAGAATAGAGCAATTAGAAGATACAATTAGGCTTGTGAATGAGTCGATGGAAAAGATACAAACACCATTAGAAACGGTGTCAAAGGCTGTACTTACCTTAGATAAAATGCATCAAAAATCTAAAGCCAGTGCTTATAAAACGAAACAAACAATTACTGATAATATTGATAAACTAAAAAATGGTACTAAATCATTAATCACTAAAACAAAATTATCGCTATTAAAGATTAAGCATAAAATTAAAGGAGAGTGCAATGGATAAGGAAGTACAACAATCAATTTCTGATACTATCAATTACCTTAAACAGCGTATTAATGATATTAGTAAAGAAAGTGAAGGTAGTCATAATTATCAAAATTTAATTGATAAGATAGCTCAAAAAAGCATTAGAACACTTAAGGCGACAAGTGATAGTTTAAAAAAGAGCGCAAAGGAATTTAAGGATTCTAAAGAGGCTACTCAAAGTTTAAATTTCCTTAAGGAAAAGGCTAAAGCACTAACTGATCTAACCTTAGAAAAGATTGAGGAAATCAAAAGTGATCCTAGTTTTGCTTATAATAAATCTAAATTCAAAGAAAGTTTAGGTAAAATAAGTTTTAAATGTGCTAGTATTAGTTTCGCTTTATATGATATTATCAAAGACAATCTTTTTAAACTCAGTGATAGACTTGAGGAATGTAAATATTTTAATTTGATTAAAAATAAATTCTTTATCGCCGTAGATAAGGGTAGTGATATTCTATGCAGTGGTATTGAAGGACTTAAAAAACACCCTTCAGTAGAAGCTCAAATTGAGAATGCTAAGGATCTTACCATTGATCTTGCGACTAAAGGATTAGAAGGTTTAAAAAGGATATTAGGTAGAGAATGAAGAAGAAAAGAGTAACAATATATGAAGTTGCTAAGGATGTAGGAGTATCCCTTGCAACAGTATCAAGAGTAATTAATGGTTCTAATTTAGTTAAGGAACCAACAAGAGTAAAAGTTAAAGAAGCAATTCAAAGACTGGGTTATCGACCTAATGCAATAGCACAGGGTCTAGCATCTTCACGAACAACCAATATTGCCCTAGTTGTTCCTGAAGCAAGTTTTAATTATACCGGTAGAATAATTAATGGTATTTTAGATGTAGCAAAGATCTATAACTATAGTATTATTATGCATACTGTAACCGAAGGAATTACTGAGGTATCAAGTATTGTTGATAAGATTCTAACATCACATGTTGATGGGGTTATCATTTATAGTGAAAAACTACTAACTGCTGATCGTGAAGAGTTAAATCGTTATTCTATTCCAGTAGTTATCATCGGTGAAGAATTATCAGGTGAATATCTATGCTCTGTCTATGTAGATATTGAGAAGGCCTGCTATGAGCTTATTAATTCATATCTTGAGAAGGGTATTAAAGATATTGCGATCTTAGAGGATCGCAAGAGTACTAAAGCAACTACAGCGATGAATAATGCTGCAATTAAAGCATTCACTAAGCATGGTTTAGAATTTAATAATTTAATTAAAATACCTGCTTCATATCGCTCTAGTTATAAGTTTTTAAAAGAATACTTTACTAAGAATAAACATAGCTTAATAATCGCTAATCGTGATTCACAAGCTATTGCCTGTCTTAATGCTGCTAGTGAAAATAAGTTATCAGTTCCAAATGATATGGAAATCGTTTGTATCATAGATACTAAATATAATTCAGCAGTAAGACCTACTATTTCATCATTTGCCATCCCTTCATATGATTTAGGGGCAGTATCAATGAGACTGATGATTAAAATGGTAGGTGAAGAAAAGATCGATAATCGAGCTAAAAAATTACAATACGTATTTGTTAAAAGAGAATCAACTAAATAATTATTAAGCTATAACAAATGGGTGTAGTTTAAGGAATCATAAGCTACACCTTTTTAAATGGAGGAATTATGAAATTTTATGATGATTTAAAGTGGCGTGATTTAATTAAAGATGTTACTAATAATGATTTAGCTATCAAAAAATTAAATAGTCACTGCGTTGTGTATTCAGGCTTTGATCCTACTGCTGATAGTTTACATATTGGTCATATGCAACAATTAATCTTATTAAGAAGATTTCAAAATTATGGACATAAGGTTATTGTATTATGTGGTGGTGCAACTGGTATGATTGGTGATCCAAGACCTAGTAGTGAACGTAAATTATTAAGCGAGGAAGAAATTAATCATAATGTTAAGGCTCTTAAATCACAGTTTGGTCAGATTGTTGATTTAAGTGATCCCGATAAAGGCATACTAGTAAATAATTATGATTGGATTTCTAAGATCTCTTTAATTGAATATTTAAGAGATTTTGCGAAATTATTTAATGTATCATATATCATTAATAAAGAAACTATCGCATCACGTTTAGCTAGTGGTATTTCAGTTACTGAATTTTCATATACTACCTTACAAGCTATTGATTTCTTACACTTATATCGTAAATATAATTGTGATATGCAAATTGGTGGTAGTGAGCAATGGGGTAATATTGTTTCTGGTTATGATTTGATTCATAAATTAGAAGGTGAACAGGTAGAATTAGTAGGGATGACTAATCCTTTAATTACCAATAGTGATGGTAAGAAGTTTGGTAAGTCGGAAGGTGAAAATATCTGGCTTGATGCTAATAAAACATCTGATTATCGTTTTTATCAATACTGGATTAATGTTTCAGATGATATGATTGAAAATTTATATAAACGTCTAAGCTTAAAACCAAAAGAAGAGATTGAAAAAATAATTAATGATTCAAATAAAGAGCCACACCTAAGAATTGCTCAAAAAGAATTAGCTAAGGAGCTAACTATTTTAGTACGTGGTGAAAAAGCTTTTGAAAAGGCATTAAGACTTAGTGAGGCTTTATTTTCTAATAAAATAATGGAATTAGGTATTAGTGAAATTAAAGAAGTTCTTTCAAAATCTGAAAGTATTATTTTAAATGAAGATACTAATATTTTAGATGTTTTAATCGGTTTAAAGATCAGTAATTCTAAATCAGAAGCTAGAAAATTAGTTCTTGCTAATTCGATTTCAATTAATGATAATAAAATCAATGATATTAATTATATGCTTTCTAAAAAGGATGCCTTAGAAGAAAAGATTATGATTCTTAAAAAAGGCAAGAAATATTACTATATTGTAGAATTTAAATAAGCTGAAATAACAAAGTTAAATTTTAAAATATAGAATTAATTATCAAAAATGTATTATGAATAAAGATAAACCTAGGAAATGATAAAACTTTATCTAAAGATTTAATATTTGATAAAATAGCTAGTAAAATACTAGCTATTTTTATAATTATACTATTTTCAATGAAATAATATTTCGATTATTTAATAATACAATTAATAGTTGGAATGTTATCTACGCACAAAAGCTCGTGCAGGGTTCCGTAACAGATGGTGTTTATGGCAGTAGTGCATATGCCAAAGAACAGATAGAGAATGAATTGCTTGTGTTTGTGGTACTGATTTATTGATTTTACGATATATTTTTTTCATGCTTTTTCATGATAGTCCCATTCAGATAATTTGCCCTTAGTAACAAAGAATGCCTTATCTGCAATTCTTGCTAGTGGCAGATCGGAGTGGGAGTCAGAGTAAAAATTGTCAATATGAGTTACATTGTATTCATCTTTCAGGCGTTGTACCTTCTCCTGCCCACGGCAGTTCTCTCCGGTGAATATTCCGTTCTCTGGATCAACCTCAGATGCAATCAAATGACGGATTCCCAGTCTGTTACATATTGGCTGCAGCAGAAATTTCGGAGATGCGGAAATGATAATATCATCCTGTTTCTGTTGTATGAGATACCAGTCAAAAATCTTATGCTGATTTTGATTCCAGAAAGATTCTGCCAGTTCCTCAGCGTTGATGGCGGGGAGAAAACTGAAAAAGTATTCCTTGAGTTTTGTTTTATCAATTCGTTTTGTTCCATATAAAACGAATCCCCACACCTGTTTTGGCAAGTGCAGCAGCACCGATGGATTTCGTTTCAGCGCATACAGGAAAAAGTCAACGGTGCTGTCGCCATTGTAAATTGTTCCGTCAAAATCATATACATTCATGGTCGATCACACTTTCATAGGTACAGGATCACAAACATGATCGCTAAGTACAGAACACACAGGGTAAGCAGCACCTTATCGTGGAGTAGAACTTCAACCGGATCTCCATCGGATTCTCCCTCGATGTCCAAGCTATACTTCATTGTAATCAGCAGAACAATGGGTACGGTGAAAATTAGGTATTCGTTGTTGTAAAGCGACATTGTTTTTTCATCCATGCTCCACAGTGCATAGAAAACATTTGCCAGGGTCAGACACATTCCCATATTTTTATCGAGAAAATTGACTGGGTATGCTTTTAGCACCTGTCTTGTTTCTCCATCGCCAATCTGTTTCAGTTCATTTCTGCGTTTGCCAAGAGCAAAATAAAATGACATAGCAATCAC
>JAEWGY010000055.1 GCA_023388035.1 Bacillota bacterium
TCTTACAATTTTCAATACCCTTATTAGCACAGAAACGGTTTAGCGCAAATGGTAAATCGCAGCTAATAGTTAATACGATAGTATTATCTAAATCTCCTGCTTCTTGATTAAATCTGATAGTTTGCATTTCGCACACACAGTATCAACTGATGGTACACTAGAAATTAATTTAATCATGCCTTTATAATCGCTAAGTTTTACTTCGTTTAATTCACGATCTAAACAAACAAATTCTGGCGCCTTTTCGCCCTCTTTAACCTTATGACCTAATAAAGTAATTTCATTACCCTTAAATGTTGTTTCTTTTCTTTTTTCCATTATTTTTACTCCTTTAGCTTATACTTTTTTAACATCAATAAAACCTACTTCAACTGGTGTTTCTCTACCTAAGAAGAAAATATTTACCACCACTTTTTGATTTTCTTTATCAATACTTTCCACTATACCTTCAGTATTCGCAAAAGATCCATTTAAAATCTTAACTGTATCTTCAACTTTAAAATCAATATTAACCTTCGCATCCTTATGACCAATACGTCTTAGAATGTTCTCGATTTCCTCTTTAGAAACTGGAAAGGGTTTAGCCCCACCACCACTAGAACCGATAAAGCCAGTAACTCCGGGTGTATTACGTACTACATACCATGATTCATCAGTCATAATCATTTCTACGAATAAATAACCAGGGTAAAGATTTTTTAAAACCTTAACTGGTTTATCATTTTTAATTTCAATCTCTTCTTCCTCTGCAACTAAAATACGAAAAAGATTTTGGGAAATATCCATTGATTCAATACGCTTTAAAAGATTTTCTTTAACCCTATTCTCATGACCAGCATAAGTATTAACAACGTACCATTCTTTCTTTTCTTCCATGATTACTCCTATAATCCTAATAATTTAGTGATATTACTTACAATAAAATCAGCAAGGATAAAAAATAACATGAATAATATCACAAAGATGATAACACGAATAAAAGTTGCGAAAAATTCTTGCTTACTAGGCCACTTAATCTTTTTGATTTCTTGAATAATTTTTTTAATATTAAACCAGCTAGTCATAAATCCTCCTATTTAGTTTCCTTATGTAAAGTATGACAATTACATTTTGGACAATATTTTTTCAGTTGAATGCGATTCGTTTTAACTAATTTATTTTTGTGAGTAACATAATTACGAGATAGGCAAACTTCACAAACTAGACTAACCTTATTTTCTTTTCCCATAATTCCTCCAAATAAAAAAGTTATGCCCTTAGTCCATAACACTATAATTCTAGCTAATAAATAATAATTTGTCAATTAAAAAAGGTCCTAAGACCATTTAAAAGGAAAGTGGTGACTCGTACGGGATTCGAACCCGTGAATGCCGCCGTGAAAGGGCGGTGTGTTAAGCCGCTTCACCAACGAGCCAAAGGAGTGGCGCCTAAAACAGGACTCGAACCTGTGACCTAACGGTTAACAGCCGTTTGCTCTACCGACTGAGCTATTTAGGCATTTTTCACATCGCTTATATATAATACCAAGGATTATAAACTAAGTCAATAGGATTAATTAAAAAAATTAATTTTTTTAATTCTTATTTGCTATTAGACTTATTTTTATAATAAAAAGCTAGCAAAGCTAGCTTTCTAATTAAAGACTGTTGAAATATTTAATTGTACGAACCATTTGTGTAGTGTATGAATTTTCATTATCATACCATGCTACAGTTTGAACTTGGTATAAGCCTTCCCCAACTTTACTTACCATAGTTTGTGTTGCATCAAAAATTGATCCATGAGTTTCACCAATGATATCAGTTGATACTAATGGTTCTTCAGTATAACCATAGCTTGGAGTTTCTACTGATTTCATATGAGCATTAACTGCTTCAACACTTAATTCTTTAGCTTCAACAACAGAAACTAGGATTGTAGTTGAACCTGTAACTACAGGAACACGTTGAGCGCTACCGATTAATTTACCATCAAGTTCAGGAATTACTAAACCGATAGCCTTAGCAGCACCTGTTGAGTTAGGAACGATGTTTGCAGCTGCAGCTCTAGCACGTCTTAAATCACCTTTACGATGAGGTCCATCTAATACCATTTGATCACCAGTATAAGCATGAACTGTAGTCATAATACCAGATTTAATTGGCGCAAGATCATTTAATGCCTTAGCCATAGGAGCTAAGCAGTTTGTAGTACAACTTGCAGCTGAGATAATTTGATCATCAGCAGTAAGAATGTTTTCATTTACTCCATAAACGATAGTCTTTAGATCTTTACCTGCAGGAGCTGAAATAACTACCTTTTTAGCTCCAGCTTCAAGGTGAGCGCTAGCTTTTTCCTTAGAAGTATAAAAACCTGTACATTCTAATACTACATCAACATTTAATTCTTTCCAAGGAAGATTCTTAGCTTCTTTTTCTGAATAAATTTTAATAGTTTTACCATCTACTACAATAGAAGCTTCACCTGCTTCAACACTCTTATCATATTTCTTTTGTGCTGAATCATATTTTAATAGATGAGCTAACATTGTAGGCTCTGTTAAATCATTGATCGCAACTATTTCATAATCCTTATCACCAAACATTTGTCTGAACGCAAGTCTACCAATACGACCAAATCCGTTAATCGCAACTTTTACTGACATATTTCCTCCTTTTTGTCATTTAAATTATAGAATTATTGCCCCTTATTGTCAATTAATTCACTTAAGTTAAATTTTAACTAATGCCTTAGTTTTCTAATCACTTTACAAGGATTTCCAAAAGCTAAAACATCAGCTGGAATATCTTTAGTCACTACGCTTCCAGCGCCAATGGTACTATTATCACCGATCTTAACACCTGGTAAAATATTAACACCTCCGCCTATCCAAACATTATTACCGATAGTGACTGCTAAAGCCTTTTCAAGTCCCTTATTTCTTTCCTTAGGATCTAAGGGATGAATAGCTGTATAAATACCACAATTAGGTCCAATAAAGACATTATCACCAAAACTTACCTTAGCTCCATCTAAGATCACTAAATTAGCATTAGCATAAAAATTAGCACCTAAATGAACATTAAACCCATAATCAAAATGAATAGAGGGTGTAAATTTAAATTCACCTTTAAATGAACCTAAGAGCTTTTTTAATTTTTCATTCCTTAATAAAGGATCCACTTCACTATTAAAGCTCAAACAAAGATCCTTAGCCATTCTTCTAAGCTCTACTAATTGCTTATCATCATCGTAATAAAATTCTCCTTTAAGCATCTTCTCTAAGTTTGTCATAAAATACCTCCATTAGAAATAATCCACAGGCTGGAGCTACATATTTATAATGATTTTTATGTTTTTCCTCAAACATCTTATCAATCAT
>JAEWGY010000080.1 GCA_023388035.1 Bacillota bacterium
GGCACTTACAATTTGAGCAAGATTTGCGCTTAGAATAACCTTTTTCGCAAGTCCCATTATAAACCTTCTAAGACCGCTAGCAATATTATCAAGAGTTAAATTACTTTCTTTTTTAAAATAATCATAGGTATTAATAGGACCTGAACCGATTGTTATAAAGAGGGATAAATAAGCAGCTAGTTTAAAAGGATTGGTTTCTCTTTCAATTTTATTATAATATACATCTGAGATATAAGAGATGGACATAAAACTATAGAAAGAATAGCCTAAAGGTAAGGCGATACTAGCAAAATCTAATTTAAGAATATTAAAGATTCTAGTATTAAATTTAAAGAAGAAAAGCAATGCAAAAATTATGAATAGGTGTAAAAAATAGAGATATTTATTATTTTTAACCCTAAGTCCGATAAGATAGGTAATAATGATGATGGCGATAAGTAAGAAGATGAAAAGCGGTTCAAAAAGAAAATAAAAAAATAGTGATATCAGTAATAAAAAATATGGTCGATAAGTTTTTTTAATGAAATAATTAAAAGTCACTAAAAGTGGCATTAATAAAAATATAAAAATTAAGCGATTAAATTCCATATTTAAAGTTTATTGAAAAAAATATTGCTAGTCAAGCTAATAAAGATTTATCTTGAGCTTGATTTTTTAATTGTTAGCATTTACAATATAAATAGAGGAAAGACTTATGGGAGTAAAAAATATTTTAAAAGTTCAAAATATAATTTACTTAAGACATAGCAAAAGCTTATTTTTTAATAAGCTTTTTTATATCTAAAATTAATAAGGAGGTAATAATATGGATCAAATTAATTTAGATTTATTCAAAGAATCAGCTAATGGTGATTTTGCTAGGATCTGTGCTTTAATCGCAAAGGGAGCTGATGTTAATTACGCTAATGGTGATGGTAGAACAGCTTTAATGCGTGCTGCAAAGCGTAATTATTTAGATATCGTTAAAAAGTTATTAGAAGCTAAAGCTAATGTTAGAGCTAGGGATTTTAATAATAAGACAGCGCTTATGGGAGCAGCTAAAAAGGGTAATTTAGAAGTGGTTAAAGAATTAATTAAAGCAGGAAGTGATGTTAATTCTTTCGACAATCAAAAAAGAACCTCTTTAATGCGAGCAGCCTTATTAGGTCATATTGATGTAGTTAAATATTTAGTAGAAAATGGTGCTAATATTGATGCACAAGATAATAAAGGTAGAACTGCATTAATGGAAGCAGTGAATGCTTTTAAGGTTGAAGTTATTCATTATTTATTAGAAAAAGGAGCTAATATTAATATGCAAGACTATGAAGGATGTACCTCTTTAATGCGAGCAAGCTATGGTGGTTATGTGGATTTAGTAGTTTTCTTACTAAATAAAGGAGCTGATAAAGAAATACTTGATAATGAATCAAGAAAAGCTATTCACTATGTACGCAGTGAATGTTTAGATGAATTAAAGGATATTTTAAAATAGGTGTTATATGAGAGATTATCTTGCGAGTGAAATAAGAAATGTTACTATTTTAGGACATGCTGGAAGTGGTAAGTCATCACTAGTTGAAGCGATGCTTCATTATACAAAAGCCATTGATAAATTAGTTCGAATTGGTGAACATTGCCAAACTGTCGATTTTGATAGTGAAGAGGTTAAAAGAAAACAGTCAATATACAATGCTTTAGCACCAGTATTATGGAAAGAATGTAAAATTAATTTTATTGATAGTCCAGGTTATCTTGACTTTGAAGGTGAAAAAATGGCTGCCTTAGAAGTTAGTGATAATGCTTTGATTGTATTAAATGCTAAGGAAGGTGTGCAATCAGGTACAATTAGGGCTTATAAAGAAGTTAGTAAAAGAAATTTACCAACCATCTTTTTCATCAATAAAATGGATGAAGACAATGTATCATTTGAAGTTGTTTATAATGATTTAAGGGATAAATTCGGTAAGTCAATCATCGCTTTTGAAATGCCGATTATTGAAAATGATAAGGTTGTTGGATCAATTAACATTTTAAGAAAAAAAGCTTGGTATTATAATGATCGCAAAACTGCTAAGGAAATACCTTCTGAATTAAGTGCTGAGGTTGATGAATACTATAATCAGATCGCTGAAGCAATTGCGATGGGCAGTGATGAATTAATGGAAAAATTCTTCTCAGGTGAAGAGTTTAGTACTGAGGAAATTGCTTTAGGTTTAAGAATGGGTGTTAGAAGTGGTGAAATTAGACCTGTTTATTGTGGCAGTGCAGTAAATGAAACAGGAATTGAAAGACTATTGGATTTAATCAGTGAATATTTCCCATCATATGCTGAGAAAGGTATTATCAGTGCTAGAAATTCTAAGGGTGAAGAAGTTAAATTAGAAACCAATGAAAAAGAAGTTTTTTCAGCTCTAATCTTTAAAACAATCGCCGATCCTTTTGTTGGTCGTATCTCATATTTAAAAGTTTCTAGTGGTGTATTACTAAGTGATTCAATGGTATATAATCCTAAAAAAGAAACTAATGAAAAAATCGGTGGTATTTATATTGTTAAAGGTAAGAATCAAATTGCTGCTGGTAAGCTTTTCACAGGTGATATTGGTGCAGTTACAAAGCTTATGTATAGTGAAACTAATGATACTCTTTGTGCTAAGGATCATGATATTATCTTAAATGAAATTCACTTTCCTAAACCGATGCTAGGCTTTGCGATAAAACCTAAAACTAAGGCTGATGAAGATAAGATGTCAAATGCTATTAATAAGGTATTAGAAGAGGATAAGACCTTAAAATACTATAATAATATCGAAACGCATCAACAATTACTATATGCACTAGGTGATCAAGCGATTGATGTAGTAATCAATAAACTTAAAAATAAATATAAAGTTGAATTGGATTTAGAAGAGCCAAAGGTTCAATATCGTGAGACAATTAGAGCTAAAGTTGAAGCTGAAGGAAAACATAAAAAACAATCTGGTGGAGCAGGACAATATGGTCATGTTAAAATTAGATTTGAACCATGTGATAGTGAAGAATTAATCTTTGAGGAAGATATTTTTGGTGGTAGTGTTCCTAAGCAATACTTCCCAGCAGTTGAAGCAGGTTTAAAGGAATGCATGGAAAAAGGACCATTAGCAGGTTATAAGGTGGTTGGTTTAAAAGCTACACTTTATGATGGATCATATCATGAGGTTGACTCTAAAGAAATAGCCTTTAAAGCAGCGGCTAGACTCGCATTTAAAGATGGTTTACCTAAGGCAAAACCAATTTTACTTGAACCTATTGCTAAGGCTAGAGTAATCGTATTAGAAGAGTATACCGGTACCATCATAGGTGACTTTAATAAGCGTAGAGGGATAATATTAGGGATGGAACTTGTTGATAATGAACAAATTATTGATGCTGAAGTTCCTTTAGCTGAAATGCAAAAATATGCTACTGAATTAAGATCAATGACTCAAGGAACAGGTGGTTTTACACTTGAATTCGATCGTTATGAACCAGCTCCTCAAATGGTTGCTGATAAAGTTATTAAAAACGCAGTTAAAGAAGATGAATAAGGTGCTAAGCACCTTATTTTTTGTATAATAAATAATATGAAAAAATGTATTTTACTTAATATGTGTATGATTATAAATCGTGATGACTCAAGTATTTTAGTTTTGGATAAAATAGAAAAAAATAATATCAAGGGTTTAACCTTTATCGGTGGTCATGTTGAGGATGGTGAGAGTATTTATGAATCAATGCTTAGAGAAATCCAAGAAGAAAGTAATTTAAAGCTTAGTGACTTGGAATATAGTGGAATGATTGAATGGGACGATAAAGATGCAAGACTTTTAGGATTTCTATATAAGGCTTATATTGATAATTCAATGCTTCCGGATATTATTTATGAAAATAGAGAAGGTAACTTAGCCTTTTATAATTTAGCTGAATTTAAAAGACTTAAAAAAGCTATTTATATGGATGAGATCTTAAGTATTTATGAGGGAGAATATAAAGAAATATATATTAATGAAGAGTTAAATATCATTAAAAAATACTAGCTTTGGTTTATAATAGTAGGGATGATTGAAATATTAAAATTAAAATTAAAGATTAATGATGATAATTTAATTAAAAAGATAAGTCATAAGTATAAGGTTAAAGAAAATGATATTAAAGAGATAATCATTTTAAAAAAATCACTTGATGCTAGAAGTGAGGAGTTTTACTATGTCTATGATCTTGCGTTAAGACTTAATAAAAGATTAGAACAAAAACTTTTAAAAAGGAAGGAAATTATTCCTTATGTTAAGAAAAAATTACTGATTAAAAAAATTAAAAAGCTTAAGACTGTTAATATCATAGGTAATGGACCAAGTGGTATTTTTGCAGCATATGCTCTTATTAGAGCAGGTTTTAAGGTTAGGATCTTTGAACAAGGATCACATATAAATAAAGAAAATTCTAGCAGAATTAAAGATTTAGATATATTTATTAAAGAAAAAAGCTTTAATAAATATTCTAATATGCAATTTGGAGCTGGTGGAGCTGGTAGTTTTTCAGATGCTAAATTAACATCAAGATCAAAGGATTATAAGAATCGTTTTATTCTTGAAATATTTAATTATTTTGGTGCTAGTGAGAATATTTTATACGATAACTTACCTCATATTGGTACAGATAAAATAAGAGAAATTGTAAGTAAAATTAATGATGATCTTAGTAATCGCGGCTGTGAATTATATTTCAATACCAAGGTTGATGATATCATTATTGATGATAAGGTTACTAAGGGTGTTATTGCTGGTGATAAATTTTATGAAGCAGATTATAACATTCTAGCTATAGGTCATAGTGCTTATGATTTAGCCTTCAAATTAAAAGAAAAAGGTATTAAAATTATCGCCAAAGAATTTGCAGTTGGTTTTCGCTGTGAACATCCTAGATCATTAATTGATAAGACTCAAAATAAGAAATATCATCAGATTTTAAATAGCGCCTCATATAGTCTTAGTTTTAAATGTGATGATAAGCATTCGATCTATAGTTTTTGCATGTGTCCTGGTGGCTATGTAATGCCAGCTAGTGCTAGTGCTAATACCATCTGTCTTAATGGTATGTCATATGCTAGTCGTAATAATGATTATTCTAATGCTGGTATCTTAATACCGATAAGAATGGATGAGTTTTATAAAGGTGATTGTTTTGATGGAATTAAATATATTAATGATTTAGAAGAAAAGGCCTTTAATATTTCTAAGGACTATAAAATACCAGCACAGAATATTAAAGACTATTTAAATAATGAGCTTAATCCCTTAATTTTTAAGCCATCATATCCGATGGGTGTCGTAAATTATAATCTAACAAATTTCTTTAATGAAAAACAATCTGAAATGTTTAAAAAAGCCTTTATTGATTTTGATAAAAAAATACCTGGTTTTATTAATGAAGGAATTATTATGGCAGTAGAATCAAGATCAAGTTGTCCTTATCGCATTTTAAGAAATAATAAATATGAAGCCTTGGATTTTAGTGGTTTATATCCAATTGGTGAAGGAGCTGGCTATGCTGGTGGTATTATGTCAAGTGCCTTAGATGGTTTAAATTGTGCTTTAAATTTAATTGAAGAAAATACTTAATTTCATTTTAATTTCATTTTGTTACTTTACAATAATAACAAGGAGGCAATATGAAAAATAAATATTTAAAGTATATATTAATAATATTAGTGATTATCGTTTTAATCCTCATTGGTTTTGAAAGTGGTTTATTAAACAAACCACAATTCATAAATGATTTAAATTTTGTAAGTAAAAATGAAGTTATTAAAAAAGAAGAAACAGCAAAAAGTGTGCTTAAGGGAGTAGAGTATACTAAGCAAGAATCAAGTTTAAAAACAGCTATCAATAAGGTTTATGATAGTGTAGTAGAAATTAATACAAGCTCAAATATCTACAATCGTAATGTAGCACTAGGTGCTGGATCTGGTGTTATCATTAGCGAGGATGGATATATTGTTACTAATCATCATGTTTTAAGAAACGCTGATAAGGTTAGTGTTAAGATCGCTGATCAAAGCTATGATGCTAGGATTGTTGGAGTAGATGAAAAGACTGATCTTGGCTTACTTAAAATCGAAGCTAATAATTTAACCTATGCTAAAATTGCTGATAGTTCTTTAGTTGATTTAGGAGATGATGTTTTCGCAATTGGTAATCCTTTAGGAGCAGGAATTTCTGTAAGTAGTGGTATTATTTCTGCTAAACCAAGACCGGTAACAATTCAAAAAGAGACTCAAGATCTAATCCAAACTAATGCTGCTGTAAATAAAGGTAATTCTGGTGGTGGTTTATTTAATATTGCTGGTGAATTAATCGGTATAATTAATTCTAAATTTTCAGGCATCGGTGTTGAGGGTATAGCCTTTGCGATTCCATCAAATACGGTTATGAAAATAACTGAGGATTTAAAAACTCATGGTGAAGTTAAGGATCGTTCTAGTCTTGGTATAGCCATTAATGAAACTGCTAATGGAATTCAAATTACAAAGGTCTACCCAAATTCTCCAGCTGATAAATATGGCCTTAAAGAAGGGGATATTATTATTGGATTTAATGATGAACAAATAAATTCATATAGTGATTTATCATATCAATTAAGAAAAACGATGATAGATGATGAAGTTAGTATTTTAGTTGTTAGAAATAATCGATTCCTTAAACTTGACTTAAAGTTATTCGCTTATAAAATTGAAGAATAATCATTTTGATTGCGATTATTAAAGCTTTGATATATAATATAAGCGTATTAGAAATAATACAATAGGAGGAGAATTAGATGTTACATACAAAAATGAATAGTTTACTAGCAAATTTAGTGGTTGAATATCACAAATTACAAAATTTCCACTGGTTTGTTAAGGGTTCTGATTTCTTTACAGCTCATGCTAAATTAGAAGAATTCTACGACGGAATTAATGAAGCAATTGATGAAGTTGCTGAAAAATTATTAATGGCTGGTGGTAAGCCACTTGCTAATCTTAAGGAATTCTTAGAAGTTAGCACTATTAAGGAAGCTTGTGATTCTTATCGTAGTTCTGCTGAAGTATTTACCTCAGTTCTAAGTGATTTTGAATTACTTAAGAAAGAATGTGAAGAAGTTAAAGAATTAGCTGATGAAGAAAAAGTTTATTTCATAAGTGCATATATGGATGAACTGATCGATAATTTCGCTAAGACAATTTGGATGATCAAACAAAGACAAATGTAAAAGATGGTAATACCATCTTTTATTTTTATTAAATAAAGACTGAGATAAATTTAAATGAAAATAGGTGAACCATTAAACGTAGTGTATTGTAAGAAACACAGAATGGGAACTCACAGATATTTACAAGAATTATTATATTTCTGGAGCCACAATCAAAAAATATGAAGACTTCAATTAGATTATTCGAGATTGTGTGTCCGGAAAAATGATTTTTTATAAAGAAAACGCTGATCTATGCAAAGTAAAAATAGGAAATAGTGTATAATTTAAGAAAAATAAAAGGTAAACAAAAGGTTAAAAATTAAAAGTTGACTTTTGACAACTGGCCTTATAATATATATAATAATATCATAAGATTAGGTCAGGAAGCATACGATGCCCTGGCCATTTTTTATGGAGTGCAACAATGAAAGAATATAAGACTTTTAATCAG
>JAEWGY010000048.1 GCA_023388035.1 Bacillota bacterium
ATTTAGTAGAGCATAAATTTATTAAGAATATCGTGCATCAGATTGAAGAATTAAATGATAATGCGATTATTGTTACAACACCGATAAAAGATCTAAGTACTGAATTTTTAATTGATGTTTTATCTGACGATTGCCTTAATAATGATTGCTGCTGTGCTCATAAAGAAAAGCATCAGCATAATGAAAGCTGTGAGCTTAATCATAAACATCATCATGAACACCATGATCATACACATCATCATAAGCATCATGATCATAAGCATCATCATGAAGAAGCTTGTAGCTGTGGTCATGATCATAGTGCTGATGAAATCTTTACATCTTTAGATTATCAAAGTGCTAAAGTTTTTAGTAAGGAAGAATTAGAAAAATGTTTAAGTGAATTACCAGAAACGGTTATAAGAGCTAAAGGAATAGTAGCTTCTAATGACGGTTGGCTACATTTTGAATATACACCTGGTGAAATAAATATTGAAAAACATGATCCTCACTATACCGGTATTATTATCGTTATTGGTACTAAACTATGTAAAAATTGTATAGCGAAGGTATTTAAAATCAATGATTAAACCAGTTTATTTATTTTTAGGATTACTAGATAGTGGTAAAACTAGTGCGATAAAACTGTCTTTAACTAATAAGAATTTTAATCGTGAAAACGAGAAGAATTTAATTATTATTTTAGAAGATGGTGATATTAGTTATGATGAAGAATTTTTAATAAAAACTAATTCGATTTTATTAGATTTTTCAGAAAAAACAATAAAGCAAGAGGATTTTTTAAATATTGCTAAGGAATATGAATTTGATCGGATGATCATTGAAGCTAATGGCATGAGTGATCCTAAGGAATTAATTAGAGAAATTCCTAAAGATTTTACCTTAGTAGAGACACTCTGTTTTTTTGATTGTGAATTATTTGAGGTATATTTAAAGAGTTATCGACAAATTATTTATAATTTAGCTATTCATGCGAATATGATTATCCTTAATCGTTATAGTAATGAGGATAAGTTATATTTCCGAAATAATCTTAAAGCGATTAATCCTACGGTTAAATTAGTTTTTGAAGATGTTAATGGGAACATTGTCAGAATAAATAAGAATGATATTTTCGATTTCTCTAAAGAGGTATTAAAAATAAATGATAATGATTTTGGTTTGTGGTATTTAGATGCTTTAGAGGAACCTTATAAATATGAAAATCGTAGAATTGAATTAAAACTTACATTAATTAAAGATTTACCACAGTACCCTGCAGCTTTAATTATGGGTAGAATGGCGATGGTTTGTTGTATGGATGATTTAGCGCCACTAAGCTTAACTTTAGTAGGGGTAGATAAGAAGGAGATAAGGGAAGGTGAATACTATCTTTTTAATGGTGTCATTCACTTATTAAAAAATGAATTAGGTGATCCTACTTGTGTCTTATATGTAGATGAGTGTATTAAAAGTGATAAACCAGAGAATGAACTGGTTAATTTCTTATAGGTGAATAGCAATGTTAGAAATCTTTAAAGCAATTATTTATGGTATTATTCAAGGCATCAGTGAGTGGTTACCAATTAGTAGTACAGCTCATTTGTTATTGCTAGAAAAATTTATACCTTTAAAAATTTATGATGATCTAAAAGCGAATGAAGAATTCTTCAATCTATTTTTAGTTATTATTCAATTAGCATCAATCATTGCGATTGTGATTTTATATTTTAAAGATCTTAATCCTATAACTAATGATAGGAAACAAAAAAAACAAAGTTTTCGTTTATGGTTTTTGATTGTAATTGGATCAATACCAGCAGGAATTTTAGGAATTTTATTTGATGATTTTATCGATCACTATTTGCATAATGTGAACACTATCATTATTACTCTTATTATTTTTGCTTTGATCTTTTTAATGGTAGAAAAAACTAAGATCAATACTAAAATAAGCAGTTTAGAAAATTTAAATGCTAGTGATGCTTTTAAAGTTGGTTTATTTCAGGTTTTAGCTCTAATACCAGGTGTTAGTAGATCAGGAGCTACAATCATGGGTTCAAGACTTATGGGAATAAATAGAAGTACCAGTGCTAGTTTTTCATTCTTTTTAGCAATTCCAGTTATGTTTGGTGCTTCATTACTTAAAATCATAAAAATTAAGATAGCCTTAAGTATTAATGCATATTTAGTTTTACTAATAGCTAGTTTTGTATCTTTTGTTATTTCTTACTTTGTTGTGAAAAGTCTATTAAGCTATATTCGAAAACATAATTTCAGTATCTTTGCTTATTATCGTATTGCACTAGGTTTGATTCTAATCTTTTTAGTTTTTAGAGGTATTATTTAATGCAAATTGAAATAATTAGTGTTTTTTTGGCTGGTTTAGTATCTTTCATATCACCTTGCGTTATTTCAATTATCCCTTTATATTTAGCCTATTTTAGTAAAAATGATAAAAATAGAATTGAAAGAGTGATTAAAACTATTCTATTTTGTTTCGGCTTATTGTCAGTATATTTTATTATTTCATTATTTATAAATGGTATTGGCGGGATCATTAATAAATATTCAGTCTATTTAAGTCTGATTGCTGCTATAATCTTAGTATTTATGGGTTTAGTACAACTAGATATTTTAGAAATCAAAATCTTTAAAAAGACTAAGGACTTTAATTCAGATCGAATGGGTTCGTTAAATTATCTAAAAACCTTTATCATGGGATTTTTGTTTGGTTTATCATGGACTCCTTGTATTAGCCCAACACTAACTGCAATTATTACCCTCTCGATCGCAAGTACTAGCTTATTATCATCATTTTATATTTTGATCTACGGTTTAGGTTTTACTTTACCTTTTATAATCTTATCCCTGCTTTCTGATAAATTTATTAATGCACTTAGTAAAAATCAAGATAATTATAAATTCTTCATAAAAGCAATGGCTGTACTACTAATTATATTAGGCCTTAAGATGTTTTTTGATAGTGCTAATCAGCTTAGTAGAAATACTGTCATCGCTCCGATAATTAGTAGTAAAAAACAAATGAGCTCTAATGAAAATAAAGCTAAAATTCATTTTTTAAAAGATTTTAATATCAGTGATCAACATGATAATACTCTTTCTAATGATAGTTTTAAAGATAAGTACTTAATGATTAATTTTATGACTAGCTGGTGTACTTATTGTAAAGCTCAAAGACCACTACTAGAGGAATTAGCAACTAAGTATCAAGATGATCTTAATGTTGTAATTGTAATGTCTGATGTTGCGAATGCTGATGGAACTAATATTAAAGAGTATGCTAAAGATTTTAAACTACCTGTATTAGATGATAAAGGTGGTGATTTATTTGGTTTTTTTGGTGTTAGAGCCTTTCCTTACGCTTATTTTATCGGTCCTAAAGGGGAGATTATAGGAAGTATCCCAGGAGCGGTATCTAGGGTAAAAGAACTTGAAAGTAGTTTTGAAAGTGTTAAGGATATTTATGTAAAAGAAATAAAGGATTCAGTTAACTGAGTCCTTTATTAATTTATGATAATTATTAGTTTCATTGATTTTTTTAATTGCTAGATTATAAATCATCTTTGAGTCAAGATTATTTTTCAGTCCCTCAATAATAATAGAACCTAATAATTCTTCAAAATAAATTGTATTTATCTTAATATTGTTATCGATGCTGTTAATTCTTTCTGCATAATTTAGTGCATTATTTGAAAAAGATAAATAAGGAAATTTTTCATATACTGATTTATTATAATACATACTACTATATGCGGTACAAATTCCTGATTTTGCGAAATGAAGTAAAATAGGATATTGATATAGGCAATCTAAAAAGGTGATAATAGCATCGATTTTTTTAGAACTTTTAATCGCAGCAATACATCCTCCACCCATAAATGGTTTATTTCCTGGTATAAAAGCATAATCGACATTATGGACATTAACATTGGCTAATTGGCTAGTATAAGCGATAAGGCAAGCGGTTTTAGACTCGTTGAATAGTTTTATTTCCTCATCCCACCAATTACTCTTTGAAATTAGCGAAAGATCAAGTAATTCACGATAGAGATCTAAAGTTTTAATGAAGGCTTCCTCACTTAAACTAAGTTTTTCATCTTTAAGTAAAACCTCACCACCATTGGAAATAAAATAAGGTAGGAATTCAGAAGCGAGTAAGAGTGGGTTTAAAAAACTAAGAGCGTTAAATTCACTAATCGTTTTTTCAGGAACATTTATTTGACGATAGTTTTTTGCTAGATTAAGGTAGTCGGTATAACTTAGATTAGCAAGACTATTGATATTTAAATTCTTATTAAGAATCTTTTTAATAATCGCATTTTCAAAGATATCCTTG
>JAEWGY010000072.1 GCA_023388035.1 Bacillota bacterium
TAAATGTTCTTAGAGTAGTAATCATTTAAGAATGATCCAGCATCATCTCTTGAGAAACCAAAGGTCATTTGAGTTAAATCATTAGTTCCAAAAGAGAAGAAATCAGCTTCCTTAGCAATCTCCTCAGCCATGATTGCAGCACGTGGAATTTCGATCATAGTACCGATTGTATATTCAAGTTTCAATTTATTTTCTTTTTCTAATTTTTCAATTTCTTCGACTACTATATCCTTAATATATTTAAATTCTTTAAGATCACCAACAAGTGGAATCATAATTTCAGGTTTAACATGTAATCTTTTATGTCTATTCTTATTTACTTTTATCGCGGCACTTATTAAGGCTTTAGTTTGCATTCTGGCAATTTCAGGATATGAAATAGCTAAACGACAACCACGATGCCCCATCATCGGATTAAATTCATGTAATTCTGAAATACGTTGTTTTAATTCAGCTAAGCTTAATCCTAAATCTTTAGCCAATTCTTTGATCTCTGCATCCTTAGTAGGTAGGAATTCATGTAAAGGTGGATCTAAGTATCTTACTGTAACCGGTTTAACCTCACCTTTAGCCATCCCTTCAGTTACAAAGATACCATAAAAATCTGCTTCTTGCATTTTCAAAATCTTATCTAAAGCTTTTTCACGTTCTGCTGTGTTTTTAGCAACGATCATTTCTCTAACAGCTTTAATACGATCTTCGGCGAAAAACATGTGTTCAGTTCTTACAAGACCAATTCCTTCAGCACCAAATTTCAATGCGGTAGCAGTATCTTTTGGTGTATCAGCATTAGCTCTAATTTTAATTCCATAAGCTTTACGATAATCATCAACCCATTTCATGAACTTTTTAAAATCACCAGAAATAGTTGCTTCAACTGTTTCAATCGCTTCACCATATACTAGTCCAGTAGAGCCATCTAATGAAATGTAATCACCTTCCTTAAAGGTTTTATCTTTACTAACTAATTTCTTAGCCTTAGTATCAATACTTAATTCACCACAGCCAGATACACAGCATTTACCCATACCTCTAGCAACTACTGCAGCATGGCTAGTCATACCTCCTCTAATAGTCAGGATTCCTTTAGCTGAATCCATACCTTCAATATCTTCAGGAGATGTTTCAAGTCTTGCGAGTATAACTTTCTTACCATCCTTAGCCCATTCAGTAGCATCTTTTGCATTAAAGACTAATTGTCCTGATGCTGCACCAGGAGATGCTGCTAAACCTTTTGCGATCACCTTAGCTGCTTTAAGCGCCTTAGCTTCAAATTGTGGATGTAAAAGAGCATCTAAAGATTTAGCATCAACCATTAATACTGCTTCTTCTTTGCTTATAAGACCTTCCTTAACTAAGTCACAAGCAATTTTAATAGCAGCGGTTGCAGTTCTTTTACCATTTCTAGTTTGTAACATATAAAGTTTATTATGTTCAATGGTAAATTCCATATCTTGCATATCTTTATAGGTTTGTTCGAGTTTATGACAAATTTTAACAAATTCATCATAAACCTTAGGCATTAATGTTTTTAATTTACTAATATCTTCAGGTGTTCTAACACCAGCTACAACATCTTCACCCTGAGCGTTAATTAAGAATTCACCAAATAATTTCTTTTGACCAGTTGAAGGATTTCTAGTAAAGGCAACACCGGTACCACAATCTTCACCCATATTACCAAATACCATCATCTGAACATTTACAGCAGTACCCCATGTACTAGGGATGTTATTTTGACGGCGATAGAAAATTGCTCGATCATTATTCCAAGATTTAAAAACTGCTTCAACTGCATTTAATAATTGCTCAATTGGATCACTAGGGAAATCAGTTTTAAGATTATCTTTATAGAATTCTTTAAATCTTGATAATAATTCCATTAGATCATTTTCATCAAGTTCAGTATCTAATTTAACACCTTTTTTATCTTTAATTTCATCTATTATTTCTTCAAAACGCTTCTTTTCAAGACCCATAACAACGTCAGCATACATTTGTACAAAGCGACGGTATGAATCAAGCGCAAAGCGACGATTATTAGTTAGTTTCGCAATACTTTCACAGATCTCGTCGTTGATACCTAAATTTAAGATCGTATCCATCATCCCTGGCATACTAGCTCTTGAACCAGATCTTACAGAAACTAATAAGGGATTTTTAGGATCAGCAAATTTTTTTCCTGTTTCTTTTTCTAAAAGCTTAATATTCTTTAAAATTTCTTTTTTGATTACATCTCTAATTTGTTTTTTATTATCATAGTAATCGTTACATGCTTCAGTTGAAATTGTAAATCCAGCTGGTACAGGAAGATTTAATGCTGTCATCGCCGCAAGATTAGCACCCTTACCACCAAGGATTTCGCGCATATTTGCGTTTCCTTCTTTAAACTGATAAACAAATTTTTTGCTCATGTTCTCTCCTTTATATTAATTAGATTATAACAAAGTTATTTAAAATTTGCAACGCTTACATTATTTTATGTTGTTAAAAATTTATACGCTTACAATATTTTATAAAAAATAATCTAGCCTAAACTAGATTATTTAAAACTATTTAATTTTTCTTTAAGCTCAGCTAATTGTTTTTGATAATCGCTTAATTTTTCTTTTTCTTCATTTATCTTTGCACTAGGTGCTTTAGTAATAAACTTCTCATTACTAAGCATAGTTTCACAACGCTTAATTTCAAATTCAAGTTTTTTAATTTCACTTTCACACTTTTCAAGTTCAGCTTGTTTATCAATTATTTCATCTATAATAAATTCAATTGAAGCATTTGAAACAGTGCGAATTAAGGTTTCTTCCTCTATATGATTATTAAATTTAACCTTTGCAAGCTTTTCGATAATCGCAATAATCTTATCACTTAATGCTAATTCACTATTGATTTTAATATTTAAAACCTTACTAGGTTTAATCTTATTAGTGGTTTTAAGTTCTCTGATACATTTAATAATATCAATCATTATAGCAACTTCATTAACATCTTTTTCATTAAGATCATTAAATGATTTAGGCCATGATTCGAGATTAATCGATTCTAAACTATTTGGTAGTTCTTTATAAATCTCCTCACAAACAAAAGGGATATAAGGACTAAGCATGATTAAAATTGATTTAAGCATATAGATTAGTGTATTTAAAGTATTATTTTTAAGCTGCTCATCTTCACTATATAAAGCAATTTTAGAAAATTCAATATAATTAGAACAGAATTCATCCCAAATAAATTTAATTAGTTCATTCGCTGCTATCGCTAATTCATAGCGATCTAAATTCATTTCTACTTGTTTTAGGCAGTAATTAAATTTAGCTAAAATATATTGATCAATCTTACTTAATTCTTTTAATTCTCCGATCTTAAAATCAGGACTAATTTGACTTATTACAAAGCGTGCAGCATTCCATAATTTATTAATAAAATTCCAGCTTGCTGCAAGTTTTTCAGGATTATAATTAAGATCTAAGCCTGGAGTTGAGTTACTACTCAAATATAAGCGCAGGGCATCACAGCCATATTCATTAACTAAATCAATAGGATCAATACCATTACCTAGTGATTTAGACATTTTACGACCCTCAGCATCTCTAATTAAACCATGTAGTAAACAATCTTTAAAAGGTGTTTTTTTAGTGAAATATCTTGCTGAAAATAACATTCTAGCAACCCAGAAAAATTGAATATCATAGCCTGCAACTAATAAAGAATTAGGATAGTAGCGTTTATAATCATCACTTTCATTAGGCCATCCCAGAGTCACAAAAGGCCAAAGAGCTGATGAAAACCAAGTATCTAATACATCTTCATCCTGAATATAATTTTCAATATCTAAAGGAGCTTCGTATTCACAATAAATAGAATTATCTTTTTTATGATAATAAACCGGAATACGATGACCCCACCAAAGC
>JAEWGY010000027.1 GCA_023388035.1 Bacillota bacterium
GTGATACAACAGGCTTAGATAAAGCCTTAAAAGGGGTTAATAACACGATTCGTACTACACAGTCATCTTTAAGAGATAATATTATAAGAAGTTTTCCGTAGAAGGATCCACAGAGGAGCAGATAGAAGAAAGTAAAAAAGCTATGAGTCGAATGAGCGTAATTCTTGTAGATCCGAATCGTCTGTGGAAAATGGCTCAAGATATTGTAGAGCACTATGAAAAATTAACCTCTTAAAAACCTGAAGTTACCCAAAAAGCAATGATTGTTTGTTCTACTAGAGAGATTGCCTTTAAGCTTTTAAAAAATATTTTAATACTAAGACCTAATTGGGGAGAATCTAAAGCGGTCGGAAAATTATAAAAGTTAATTAAAAAAGGCTATGAGTTTAAATGCTCATAGCCTTTTCTCTTGCCACCTAAAGACTCTCTAAATTTCATTTTTTCTAAATCCCTAATTCAATGAGCCTTTATATGATTATTTTTTTTAAATGATTTCACTTTGTACTTTTTTCTTACGTCCACGTTTTTTAACTTCAACTCTAGTATCATTTAATTCTGCTATTTTTCGCTTATATGAATTAACTGCTTCATGGTGATTTAAAATAACCGGAATGATTAAAGGATTACGCTTAGTTTTATCATAAAGAAAACTTTCTAGACATACTTTAATACCATGTTTAATTTCATTAAAACTAACCTTTGACTTCATAATTTTTCTTAGTTTTGCTTCTAGTAAGTCTTCAGCTTCTTGAATTAGTGATTGATTCTCTTTGATAAAGATGAATCCTCTAGTTATAATGGTTGGTTTATATAAAATTTGTGAATTTCTTGAGTCAATTGATAAAATAACCGCAACCATCCCATTATCAGCTAAAACACTACGATCTTTAATAACTGAGGTTGAAAGACCACTAAAATCATTGCCATCAACATAGATATCATCAGCATGAATACGATTAGCATATTTATAGACACGATGTTTTCTTAGAATTAAGGCTTCACCATTTGAGCACATAAAACAATTTTCACGTTTAATTCCAACATCAACAGCAGAATCAATATGCAATTTTAGCATCTTATATTCACCATGTACAGGCATAAAATACTTAGGTTTTATAAGCTGCATCATTAGTTTTTGTTCCTCTTTAGAGGCATGTCCGGTGGTATGTAGTGAAGTTAAAGGAGAATTAACAATAACATTAGCTCCCTGTCTAATTAAAAGATTAACAACACCTGAGACATTTATAGCATTACCAGGAATTGGTGATGATGAAAAGATTACAGTATCATTAGGAATGATAGCTACATGTCGATGAGCAGCATTAGCAATTCTGGATAAGGCTGCAAGTGGTTCACCTTGAGAACCGGTACAAATAATACATGTTTTTTCAGGAGGTGTATTTTTAAGTTCCTCAGCTTCAATGAAGTTATCATCGGATACACCAAAAAAATTATTAGCACGACAAATTTCTAAAACATTAAGCATCGATCTACCAAAGACACAGATTTTACGATCCAAAGCTACAGCCGCTTTAACAATCTGAGCCAAGCGGTATACATTTGATGCGAAAGTTGAAATAATTAGTCTACTAGGTGCTTTTTTAATTAAATTATAAATCGATCTAGAAACTACTTTTTCAGAAATTGAAAAGCCACTAATTTCAGCATTGGTACTATCAGACATTAGTAAATCAACACCACTAGCACCAATATAGGCCATCTTTTGATAATCGGAATTTTGACCAACTGGCGTTAAGTCGAATTTAAAATCACCAGTTTCAACAATTCTACCATTAGGAGTATTAATTAAAACACCTAAAGAATCTGGAATTGAGTGAATTACATTAAAAAAACCAATACTAAAATATTTAGTACTAATAGATGATTTGTCATCGATCACAACTATTTTAATACCCTTAATTTTACGTTCACTAAGTTTCTTGGTAATTAAAGCCTTCGCAAATTTAGGGGCATAGATAGTTTTAATACTAGGACATGATAACAACAAGAAAGGAATGGAACCGATATGATCCTCATGACCGTGAGTGATAATTAAGGCTTTAATCTTTTGTTCATTCTTAACTAAATGACTAAAATCAGGTATGACATAGTCAACACCTAATAATTCACCATCAGGAAACATAACACCAGAATCGATAATTATGATTTCCTCATTATGCTCAAAGCAGTACATATTTTTACCAACTTCATTTAAACCACCTAAAGCATAAATAAGGGTGTCATTCTTTAATAATTTATTTATGATAATTGTTTTTTCTTTCAAATTACGCTCCTTTATATTTTAATTGCCTTTGGATCAGCAAAGAAGGGTTTATCATGGTCAATTCTTTCATAGAATAATTTCCCTTCTAAATGATCATATTCATGTTGCATAACAATAGCTAAAAAACCTTTAGCATCAATAATTTCTTCTTTATCAGTAAGATAATTATAGGCTTTAATTTTTATTTTATAATCACGATATACATAGCCCTGATGGTCCCTTTCAACTGATAAGCAGCCCTCGCCACTTGAAAGGTAGCACTTTTTAATTGAAGACTCAATAATCTTAGGATTAACTAGGCTATACTGATGAATAATCTCACCTTTTTCATCTTTTAATATTACAACAAACATTCTTTTATGAATACCTAATTGTACTGCTGAAATACCTACAGCAGGTCTTAAATTTTCTTTTTTAGCAATTTCCTCATTAGTGCTCTTATCGACATAATCATACATTTGCTTAAGTAAATGCTTATCTTCAGCACTCAAAGGCAGTTTAACAGCTACTGATCTTTTTTTGAGAATTTCTTTATTATTGTGGTCTTTAATAATTGTTGAATTATTTATAAGCATATGAAATATTATAACATAATTATGCTAAAATAAAGGATATGAGATTAGCTACTTCTAATAAAAAAGGTGATAAACTAATTAGCTTTGCGATTATTGCAATATTATTTTTCTCCATCTTTATGATTCCCAGTGCCTCTTTAGGAATTGCAACGGGTAATCTTCCTTATATCATACAGGTAAGTATTAAACAAATTATTTATGTATTTATCGGATATAGCCTTTTATTGATTGTGAAAAATAGTAGTATTGCTTTTAATTTGGTTAATAAATATTATAATCTTGCTTTAATTATTCTACCAATTTTTCTTTTAATCCCTAGATTATTTTCACCGGTTGGAGGAACCTATGGTTGGATTACACTTCCTTTCGGGATGACTATTCAGCCTGCGGAATTTGCGAAAGTATATCTTATTGTAATCTTTGCAGTTTGTTTTAAAAGAAATGAGAATCGAATTACAAATCATAATGCCGCAAAGCAGATGTTAAAACATTTAAGTATGCATGCTGGATTAGCTATCTTTATTATCTTATTTATTCAAAGAGACTTCGGTAGTGCAATTACAACCTTAGTTATAACTAGTGGTATGATTTTTTCAATTAGAAATCCATTTTTTAGAAAATATCAAATTACTGCTTTTAAGGTTTTAATTGTTTTAATTATAATTTCTAGCTTTGTATTATCACCATTAGGAACAGCTTTTTTTAAAAGTTTAGGTAGTGGTAATTACCAAATTAAAAGATTTATTGTAGCTGCTGATCCTTTCTCAGATCAATATGCATCAGGTTTTCAGCTTATTAAGGGTTTGATTAGTATTGCTAGTGGTGGTTTTTTTGGTGTTGGTTATACTAAGGGAATCTTTAAATATACTCATTTTCCAGCAGCGGATACTGATTTTATTATTGCGGTTATCATTGAAGAATTCGGTTTGATTGGTTATATCTTCATTTTAGCAGTCTATCTAATTCTTATCGCTCGTTTATTTAAATATCTCTTTAAAATCGAAAATGATCATGCTCGTTTAGTTTTAGTTGGTACTACCCTATATTTCTTTATTCATTTCGCCTTAAATGTTGGTGGGGCTAGTGTTTTTTTACCATTAACTGGAGTCCCTTTATTACTGGTTTCAGCTGGTGGTAGCTCTACGATGGCAGCCTTAATTGCGATTGGTTTAAGTCAAAATATTATTAGAAAATATCAAAGAGGAATTATCGAATGAGAAAAGCTTTATTTCCAGGATCTTTTGATCCAATTACCATTGGACATTTAGATATTATCAAAAGAGCTAGTAAGTTATATGATGAAGTATATGTCGGAATCATGATTAATGAAGCTAAGGATTATCTATTTAATTTAGATGAACGACTTCATTTATGTGAGTTAGCATTAGCTGACTTTAGTAATGTTCGTATTGTTTCATCTAAGGGTCTAACAGTCAATCTATGTAAGGATTTAGATTGTAAGGTGATTATTAAAGGGATTAGAACCAATACGGATTTTGAATATGAATTAAATCAAGCTAATATCAATAATTATCTAGCTGGTGATGTTGAAACCATCCTATTATTCTCAAAACCGGAATATTCATCAATTTCCTCTTCAATCATTAAGGATATCTGGCGTTTTAATGGTGATATTAAAGCTTTTTTACCAGAAAAAATCTATCATGAAGTAGTTAGAAAATTAAAAGCCTAAGGGCTTTTTACTTTATTATTATTAATTTTAATGTTAAAATTAACTCATGTTTTTTGCACTAACTTTATCTAATAGTGATTATTTAGATCGCTTAAAAGAATATAATATTAAAGCTATTATTGTTGGTTTAGATCAATTTTCTGATCGTTTTAAAAGATATTATAGTCTTAAGGAATTAAGAGAAATTATAAACAAGGCTGATTCCTTAGGGATTAAGACCTATGTGTCTTTAAATACGATCATTCATGAATTTGATTTACCAAAATTATATAAATATCTTGATGAGTTAAGAACGCTTAATATTGCGAGAATCTATTTTAATGATCTAGCAATTTTAGAATATGCTAGAAGCAATAATTGCTGCGAGCTTTTTTCATATAATCCCGATACCCTTCTTAGTAATTCAAGGGATTTGGAATTCTTTTTAAAACAAAATCTAGCATCTTGTGTAATTGCAAAGGAATTACGCTTAGATGAAATTAAAGCAATTAAATCTAAGCTTGCTTCTTTTAAACTTGATATGATTATTCATGCCAAGATTAATTTAGCTTATTCTAAAAGAATGTTTTTAGATAATTACTATCGTTTTATTAATAAGGAAAAAGATTTAAGTTATCAAAATGATTTAAAAATCATTGAAGAGAATCGAGAGTATGCGATGCCGATTTATCAGTCTAGATATGGTACATCGGTTTTTAGTGATTATACCTTTAATATCCTTAATGAATTTAAGGAACTAAATGATTTAATTGATTGTGGTATTATTGATGATCTTTTTTTAGATGAAAAGGAATTATTCGATTCTCTTAAAGCCTTAAATGGTGAATATAAGCTTGAAGACTTAAAGCAGCTTTATCCTTTAAGTATGTATGATTCTGGTTTTTTATATGAATATGTTGATATATTAAAAAAGGAGGATAATAATGGCAAGAATTGAATTATTAGCTCCTGCTAAGGATTTACATAAAGCTAAAATTGCTCTTTTGTATGGTGCTGATGCAGTATATGTTGGTGGTAAGAAATTCTCGCTGCGTGCTAGAGCTTCAAATTTTGGTTTAGAAGAAATTAGGGAATTAGTTAATTTTGCACATCAGATGCAAAAAAAGGTTTTTATTACCTGTAATATTGTTTTCCATGAAGATGACTTTGAAGGGGTTGAAGAATATTTAACCGCACTAGATGAAATTGGTGTTGATGCGATTATTGTAGAATCATTAGCATTAGTTAAATTAGTAAAATCACTAGGCTTAAAATTTGAGTGTCACTTATCAACACAAATGAATTCACTTAATTCAGCTACCATTGCATTAATGAAGGAATATGGTTTAGATCGGGTGGTAATTGGTAGAGAAGCTAGCATTGAGGAAATTGAAGCCATCATGGAAAAGGCCGTTTTAGATGTGGAAATATTTATTCACGGTGGTATGT
>JAEWGY010000078.1 GCA_023388035.1 Bacillota bacterium
CGATGTGTCACAGCATTTACTATACCTTCTAACCACGAAAATTCTGGATATTCAGGAACTGTTTTAAATTTACCAGTTAATGGATCCAATGCGGTAAATTCTCTTAATTGAGATGAAATAAATAATCTAGTTTCATCAATCAATTTAAGAATATTACATTCAATATTTTTATCTTTAATAATATTCATTCGTGTCCCAACTTGAGCAGAATTCCCATCATAACGAACAAATCTTACTCTACAATTTGGATAAAACTGAGAAATATTTTTTGCAAACAGAAGAACTGCAGCGTTTGTTAAATAATTATTTCCATCTTGACTTTTAATAAAAGCTCTAGCTTTTAAAACTTGTTCAGTTGGCAAATGACTTGCATCTAGTTTTTCTTTATATTCGCTAATTAATTCTTCATCTAAGTCTTCGATTGATGCATCTCTATTAATCTCATCTTCAAAATGTCTAGTACTTTTTGTATATTCTAAATTTCTAAGGTCATCTCCTTTTAATTCTTTAGTTTTATCACCAATTCTTAAATAAGTAGAATCATTTATTGTTCTTACAATTTGATCAACACATGGTTGAATATGTAATAACAACAATTGATCTTCTTCTCCCTTACTGTTTATAACATTTAAAAACTCTTCATTATACTGTGGCATGGGTTTACATCCATTCTTAGGAATAGCAATAAACTCATTAACTTTATCCATACCATACTGATGGATTCCTTCAATTTCTAATGTCTTATCACTTATTCCAATGACAATAGTACCACCTTCAGCATTAGCAAAAGCTGAGATTAAAGGCGCTAAATCAGATGGTTTAATTCTCACTTATTTTCTATCAAAATATTTATTTTCATGTTCCTTTTGCATATATTCCAATGTTAAAAGAGGATTATAAGAAGAAAATACTCGATTCACAATGATCCCTCCTAAGAACCTAATTTGATTTTATCATAAGTAAAATATTATTTTATTATCTAATTATAGTCATATTATATCTTTTTATAGAAAAACATTTCAAAGTAATAATAGCATTGCTAAATGTTACTCTCTGATGAGTTTCTACAAACATAAATTCTTCCCAAATTTATTTATAAGAGTTTTGAAATAGCAAATAATTGTTTTCTTATATGTTTGCCACATAACATTATTTTCAACAATCAAATATTCCTTTCAATATTTATTATACCCTATTTTAAAAATAAAAAAGAAGTATCTAAACTTCTCACAAAGTCTAAATACTTCTCTAATTTTCTCATAACAATTATTATTAACGTTTTGAGAATTGTGGTGCTCTTCTTGCACCTTTAAGACCGTATTTTTTACGTTCTTTAGCACGTGGATCTCTAGTTAGAAAACCTGCAGCTTTTAAAGGTTTGCGATAATCTTCACTAACTTCTAGTAAGGCTCTTGAAATACCATGTCTCATAGCTCCTGCTTGTCCTGTAAAACCACCACCGTAAACATTGATAGAAATATCAAATTGATTTACAGTTTCTGTTATTTCAAGCGGTGATTTAACAACCATTCTTAATAAAGCTTGAGGAAGATATTCTTTTAATTCCTTACCATTTACAATAATGTTTCCTTCTCCTGCACTTAAATAAACTCTTGCTACAGAAGATTTTCTTCTACCAGTACCAAGGTAGGTAATATTACTCTTTTTCTTAGCCATAACTATTCTCCTTTACCAAGTTTTAACTCAACTGGTTTTTGAGCTGAGTGTGGATGATCAGCACCTTTATAAACAAATAAATGCTTACGAATTTTATTACCTAATTTGGTGTGAGGAATCATACCATGAACAGCTCTTTCTACCCATTCAACCGGATATTTTTCTCTCATAATTCTTGTGCTTCGCTTACGTAATCCACCTGGATACATTGAGTGATTATAATAGAATTTCTTAAATTCTTGATTACCAGTAATCTTAGCTTTTTCAGCATTTACAATGATAACATAATCACCACAATCAACATTAGGAGTAAAGCTTGGTTTGTGCTTACCTCTTAATACTGTCGCAACCGCAGTTGCTAGACGACCTAAGGTCATACCGCTAGCATCGACTAGATACCATGTTCTAGTAACATTAGCTGGTTTTAAAATTGTTGTCTGACGCATGTCATTACCTCTTCTTTCTTATAGTAGTTTCCGGGGCTACATAAACATAGATAAGGTCCTAAATATTTTACTTTAATTATCATATTTAGTCAATAAAAAAAGTCTTTCGACTTAATGGCGCGCCATGCAGGAGTTGAACCCACAACCTTTTGATCCGTAGTCAAACGCTCTATCCAATTGAGCTAATGGCGCAAGTGGCGTCCATGAAGGGATTCGAACCCCTGACCCTGCGCTTAGAAGGCGCATGCTCTATCCAGCTGAGCTACATGGACACGGTATTTATTATAAAGGAATAATTCTTTTTTTTCAAGTACTTCTAAGTAATTTTTTATCATCTTTTTATTCTTTAGTTTATTGATTAATTTTTTCTGTTAAGCTATAATTAATAAGTAAATCGTAGATTTAAAGTAGTAATTAGAAGCTGTTAATTAAAGAGAGAGGTGCTGGCTGGGATACCTTATTAACAATCTAGTGAATTCATTAAATCAGAGAAGCTAATCCCTTCCGTCTAAACAACGTTATCGTTTAATGAGTAATAAATTAAGGTGGTACCTCGCTTTAAAAGCGACCTTTGGTAACACCTTTTATATTATAAGGAGCAATATGATAGATAAGAATATTTTAATTAATTTTAATAAGGAACTTAATGACTGTAGTGATGAAAAACAATTAAAAGAATTAAGGGATAAATATTTAGCTAAAAAAGGTTTAGTTCAATCACTCATGGCTAAGATGAAAGATTTAACAAGTGCAGAGAAACCTTTATATGGTAAGTTAGTAAATGATTTAAAAGAGGAAATTACTAAAAAAATTAATGACTTAAATGAAGAATTTGAAAAAGCAAAATTAATCCGTAAATTGAATAGTGAAAAAATTGATGTAAGTCTTGATGTTTTTAAACCTAATATCGGTGATTTACATCCTCTAAGTATCATTATAAATGAAATTGAAGATCTTTTTATCAGTTTAGGCTACGAAATTGAATATGGTCCTGAGGTTGAGAGTGATTATTATAATTTCGAACTAGCAAATACACCTAAGGGACATCCAGCAAGAGATATGCAAGATACTTTTTATATCGATGATAATACTTTACTTAGAACTCATACTACTGCCATTCAAACAAGAGTTCTTGCTAATCATAAAAAGCTACCTCTTAAGGTTATTTGTCCAGGTAAGGTATATCGTAATGATGCAGATGATGCTACCCATTCACATCAATTTACTCAAATTGAGGGTATTGTAGTGGCAGAGAATGTTTCTTTATCGGATCTTAAATTCACTTTGCAAATTCTTGCGGATAAAATTTTAGGCAAGGGTCGTAAAATTCGTTTTAGACCATCCTATTTTCCTTTTACTGAACCTTCTTTTGAAGTGGATGTTTCATGTCATAAATGCAACGGAGAAGGTTGTGCCCTTTGTAAAGATAGTGGTTATATTGAAGTATTAGGAAGCGGTATGGTTCATCCTAATGTATTAGAAGCTGCTGGTATTGATAGTACTAAATATAGTGGTTTCGCTTTTGGTTTAGGTGTTGAAAGAATTGCGATGCTTAAATATGGCATTGATGATATTAGACATTTTTATAATAATGATTTAAGATTCATTAAGAATTTTAAACGCTTTGAATAGGAGTAAATATGCTAGTAAGTTATAATTGGTTAAAAGAATATATAGATTTAGATGATTTAAGCGCTGATGATGTAGCAAACTTGCTTACTAATGCCGGAGTTGAGGTTGAATCAGTAAGAAAACAAATTGCTGTAAATAATCTAAGCAGCGCTATTATCAGTGAGTGCCACAAACATCCTAAAAGTGATCATTTAAAGATTTGCACAGTAAATACTGATAATCAAAGTTATCAAATAGTATGTGGTGCTAAAAATGCACGTGAAGGTATCAAGGTTATTTTAGCTAAGGAAGGAGCTATTTTACCTTCAATTACCATTAAGAAAACAAAGATTCTAAATATTGAATCAGAAGGAATGCTTTGTTCTTTAAAGGAGATTGGTGTTGATCCTAAAATCCTAAGTGATGAAGAATTAAATGGTATTCATGAATTAGCTTCAGATATTAAATTAGGTTTAGAAGGTGAAGAGTTATTAAAGGAACTAAAATTAGATGACTATCTTTTAGATTTAAAACCTACCCCAAATAGAGCTGATTTATTTTCTATTTATGGTATTGTTAATGAATTGTCTGCTATTTTAGGGAGAGAAAATAAATTAAAAGAATATATTGATGATTATGCTTTAGCTTTAAATCCCTTTAAAATAAGCATTGATACTAAAGACTGCGATAAATTATATACTAGATTAATTAAAGGAATTGAAATTAAAGAGAGTCCTGAATTTATTAAAAGAAGATTAGCAGCTGTAGGCATTAATACCATTAACAACCTAGTGGATATTTCTAATTATGTAATGTATGAACTGGGACAACCATTACACTTTTATGATGCAGCTAAATTAGATTCAGATCTATGTGTTAGTAATGCTCGCAATGAAAAATATACTGCTTTAGATGGTAATGAATATCAATTAAAGGATGATATTGTTATTAGATCTAATAATAATATTGTTGGAATTGCTGGCATAATGGGTGGTGATGATTCTAAAATTGATACTAATACAAATTCTATTTTAATCGAAGCAGCTATTTTCGATAAGGCGATGATCAGAAATTCATCTAGACGTTTAAATTTAAGTAGTGAATCAAGTTATCGTTTTACTAAAGGAATTGATCCGAATAATCCTTTAAAAGCAATAATATATGCTACTCATTTACTTTGTAAGTATGCTAATGCTAAAGAGATCTCTAAGATTAATTTTATTGATAATAAGCCTTTTAAGGAAAATAGCATCAGTATCAGTTTAAAACAAATTAATACTTTACTTGGTAGTGATTTTACTAAGGAAGAAGTTAATGGTGTTTTTACTAATTTAAAATTAAGACCAGAATATAAGGATGATTTGTTTCATTGCATTATTCCATCATATCGACAAGATTTAAAGATAGCTCAAGATCTATGTGAAGAAGTTATTAGATTATTAGGCTTTGATCGTTTAAAAGAAATAGATATTGATAGTATTAATACTAAAGGTAATATCGATGAGGATAAGCGTTTTATTCGTAAAACTAAGTCAATTTGGACTGGTTTTGGTTTTAATGAAGTGATTACTTATTCATTAATTGCTAAAGAAGGTAAACAATTACTTGCTCAAAATGAAGGTTATAAGCTATTATCACCACTTTCACTTAATCGTGCATATGTACGTTCATCATTATTTGGATCGCTATTAGAGACAGCCTCATATAATAAAGCAAGAAAAATAAAAAATATTAAGATTTTTGAAATTAGTGACGTTTATGCTAAGGATCTTTATGAATCAAGATTAGCTGTTTATCTAGATCAGGATTATCTTAACTCAAAATTTTTAAAAATTGATATTAATAGTGATTTTTATATCTTGAAGGGTTTTTTAAATACTTATTTTACGCAATTAGGTATTAATGGTATTGAATATCGTGAAAATGATCTTTATGATGAATATTTTTACTTAAATAAGTCAGCTAAAATCTATCATCATGATAAATTAATAGGCTTAATTGGTTATTTACATCCTAATATTCTTAATGAATATGATTTAACAGAATCGTTATACTTAGAAATTAGACTTAATGATTTAATTAAGAGTGTTAAGGATAAGGTTGAATATCAGGCGATATCAATTTTCCCTAGTGTTAAAAGAGATTTAGCCTTGATTGTTAGAAATGATGTTAAGGCTGAAAAGATTATTAAGCTAATAAAAGATAATTGTGATTTAGTTAAGGATATTGAGGTCTTTGATCTTTATCGTGGTAAAAATATTGATAATGATCATTATTCCTTAGCTTTAAGTCTTTCTTTTGAAGCAGATTATACACTTACGGAGGAAGAGTTAAAGACTCACATTGATAAAATTTTAGTTGTTCTTAATGAAGGTTTAGGAATTAGTTTAAGAGGTTAAGATGCTAGTTGATGATAAAATTTTAATTGGTAAAAGCGGTGAAGAAGAAATTTTTATTCATCCCCAAAATTTAAATCGCCACGGTATGATTTTAGGTGCTACAGGTACTGGGAAAACGATTACTTTAAAGGTATTAGCTGAAGATTTATCAGATCTAGGAGTAGTTAGCTTAATAGTCGATATCAAAGGTGATGTTGCTGCTTTAGCTAATGCTGGAAACTTTGATAAGGTAGCTAGTAGACTGCAAAAAATGGAAGTTACTAATTTTAAAAATAAGGCTTATCCTGTAGTTTTATTCGATGTTTTCGCTAAAAAAGGTCATCCTTTCAAAGCGACTTTAGATTTAATAGCACCAGATATTTTAGCTAATATGCTTGATCTTAATGATACTCAAGAAGCGATAATCAATATTGCTTATAAAGTTGCTAAAGATCAAAAATTAGCCTTAAAGAATCTTGATGACCTTAAAGCAATCTTAAATTATATTCAAGATAATGCAAGTAGTCTTAGCGTAGATTATGGTAATATTGCTAAGAGTAGTATTGCTACCATTCTACGAGCTATTTTGGTTTTGAAAGAAAATGGTGGTGATTTATTTATCGCAGAAAAAGCTTTAGAAATTCATGATTTGTTTGCTAATTTTAATGGTGGTCAAATTAATATTTTAGAATGTCAAGAATTATTTCAAAAACCTAAATTATATACAGCATTTCTGATTTATCTTTTAGATCGTTTATATAATAGTCTTAATGAGGTTGGTAATCCCTTAAAACCGAAGATTGTCTTATTTTTTGATGAAGCTCATTTAATTTTTAATAATGCTTCGAAATCATTAAAAGATAAAATTATACAGATTGTAAAATTAATTAGATCAAAGGGAGTAGGAATCTTTTTTTGCTCACAAAGTCCTAAGGATATTGATCCTGAGGTTTTAAATCAGTTACAAACTCGTATCCAACATGCCTTATATGCTTATAGTCCTAATGAAATCAAAGCAGTAGAACTTGCAGCTAAAAGTTTTAAGGAGAATCCTGCATTTAATACAGCTAAAACCATCGCTGAGCTTAAAACAGGGGAGGCCTTAGTTTCAACACTTGATTTAGACGGCAAGGTTACAATGGTTAAAAAGACGATGATAATGCCTATTAAGTCAAGTTTTAATGCGACTCATAATCTAGATGAAATCATTAAAAAATCTCACTTATATGGACGTTATGAAGAAGCATATGATAGTTTATCAGCAGCTGAAATATTAGCTGATCGTAAAAAAGAAAAGGAAGAGGCTTTGTTAATTCAAAAAGAAAATGAATTAAAAGCAAAAGAAGAAGCGAAACGCATTAAGGAATTAGAAAAAGCAAGGGCTAAACTTGAGGAGAAAGAAGCGAAGCTTAATGAACGTAGAATTAGAGAACTAGAGAAAGAAGAGTTATATCGAAAAAGAAGAGCTGAAAGAAGGCGTGAGCGATATTTAGAAAAAGCTACTACTAAAGCTCTTAGTGGCGGACTTAAAGCAATTTCTAAAGTTTTAAAAAATTTATTTAAATAGGAGTTTTATGATTTATACTTGTACAATTAATCCTAGTTTAGATTATTATATAAAGGTTGATGATGTTATTTTAGATAAAACTAATCGTGTTTTAAAGGAAGAATTTAGAGCTGGTGGGAAGGGTGTTAATGTTTCAATAGCTTTAAATAATATGAATATCCCTTCAAGATGCTTAGGATTTTTAGGAGGATTTACTAAAGATTATTATTTAGATTTTCTAGCTACCTATAAAAATATCCTACCTTCCTTTGTGGGGATTAAAGAAAATACCCGCATTAATATAAAATTAGTTAAGAATAATACTAGTTTTAATGCTCACGGACCGATGATTAGCACGGCTGAGTGGGAACGTTTTATCAATCGTACTAAACAGATTGATACTCGTGATTTTTTTGTATTATCAGGAAATGTTCAAGAAGAATTAGAAGATAAAGTATATATTTTATTAGAAGAATTAAGTAAAAGAAATGTTTTTATTATTTTAGATACCAATCCTAGCTTAATGAAAAGATCACTTAATTTAGCACCTTTATTACTTGCACCAAGTAAGGAAGATTTAGAATGTATATATAATACTAAAATTAATAATGAGAATGAACTGATAAGCTTAGCTAAGAAGCTTATTGATGATGGTGCTAGTAATGTTTTACTTAGTCTTGACAATGAAAAAATAATTTATTTAGGACCAAATCTTTATTTATCAGAAGGTCTTAATGATTTTAAAAAGGATGATACAACAGGTTCAAATGATGCCTTAGTTGCAGGATTTATTTCATCTATTCTAAAAGGAGCTAGTTCACTTGATGCTTATCGTTATGCTCTAGCTTCTTATCATGCTACAAGAACCAATAAGCAGATCGCAGATATTAATGTTATTAATGAAATTTATGATAAAATTAAAATTATTCAAAATTAAGGAGATCAGATAATGAAAGTTAAAACTTTATTTATAAGTATTTTAATTCTCGTTTTTACGCTTTGCTCTTGCAGCAATCAAAAAATAACTAAAGTGGATATGAGTACTATTAGCAGTGCTAAAAAAGTAGATATGTCAGGTTATCAAAATATGCCTGCCTTTGATCATCAATTCTTAGCTATTGATATAAATGGCTTTAAGGATATTTTTGAAAATAAGAAATCAGCTATTATCTATCTTGGTTATAAAAAATGTCACATTTGTCAAATTGCTACTCAATATTTAAATGAAGTAGCTAAAGAAAAAAAACAAACTATTTATTATTATAATGTTGCGGATGAGACTTTTGGACTTAAAAATAAAGATAATGCTAAGATTGTATATGACTATCTTGATTCAGTTTTAGATTCTAGTAATGGTCAAAAAGCGATTTTCACACCTCATGCAATAAGTGTTGTAAATGGTAAAATCGTAGCTGATCATCTGGGTTTAAGTAAAACTAACCCTTGGTCTACCAATGATAGTAAAAATGATAAGGCTAAACAGGAATTAAAAGAAAAATATACTGCCCTTATGGAATATTATAATTAATTATGAAATTGTTAAATATTTTATTTAAACCTGTACAATTAATACATCGTTTATTTCTTAAAAGGTCATTTTATTTCATTATAATTTTTTTAATTCAAATTTTAATTTTTATTAATTTCCTTGATTATTTAAGTAATTCATTAATCTTTAATGCTGTTTCTGCTTTGTTAAATATTATTACCGTCTTATTTATCAGTAGTTCTCATGATAATCCCTCTTATAAATTATCTTGGATCCTAGTTGTTTTAATCATTCCCCACGGTGGCTGGATAACTTATCTTTTATTTGGTTCTAAAAAGCTATCTAGATCTTTAAGAAGGCAATTAGCTAATGAAGAAGAAAGACAAAGGGAATATCGAATTAATACTATGAATGATGAGGAATTATTTAAAAATCTAAATCCTGATCTTCGTAAACAATTTGAATTTTTAAGGAATAATGCTAATTATCCCTGCGTTAAAAATACAATTTCTAAGTTTTATGATTTTGATGAGCACTGTTTTGATGAAATGTTAGCTGACTTAAAAAAGGCTAGAAAATTTATTTTCATGGAATATTTTATCCTTCATAAAGGATATATGCTTAATCGTTTACTAAAAGTCTTAAAGGAAAAAGCTAAAGAGGGTGTTACTATCTGCCTTATGTATGATGATGGTGGTAGTGTTGATGGTTTAGATTATAATTTTATTAAAAATCTTAAGAAAAATGGCATTAAAGCTTGTATTTTTAATCCCATAAGATTATTGCTTGCTGCTAGAATTAATAATCGTGATCATCGTAAATTATTAGTTGTTGATAATAAAGTAGCTTATTTAGGTGGTTTTAATATTGGGGATGAATATATAAATCGGATAACACGTTTTGGAGTTTGGAAGGATTCAGCGATAAGACTAGAAGGTGAAGCTGTCAGTAATGTTAGCTTAATGTTCATTGAACTATTTAATGCAAGTTCTAAATATAACCTAGACCCTAAAGATTATCTTTTTAAACATTCTCTTCAGTCTGATAGTTTATATCTAGCATTTAGTGATTTTCCAACTAAAGATTCTACTAATATGCGAGATACACATTTAAATATGATTTATAATGCTTCTAATTATATTTACATTATGACTCCATATTTAATTTTGGATTATACAGTTATGCAAGCCTTAATTAGTGCTAAGAAAAGCGGGGTTGAGGTAAATATCATCATACCTAAAATTCCTGATAAGAAGTTAGTATATTTAATTTCAATGGCTAATGCTAAAATATTAATGGATAATGGTATTAATATTTACACCTATACCCCAGGTTTTATTCATTCTAAAAATATTCTCTGTGATGATGAAATAGCTTTGGTGGCAACCGCTAATATGGATTATCGATCTTATTATTTAAATTTTGAAAATGGTGTTTTATTAAATGATCCTAATAGTATTAAAAAGATTAAAAATGATTTTCTTAATACTTTTAAAATCAGTGAGAAGCTTAATAAAAATAATATCATCAAGAGTAATTTACTCACTAAAATTTTAGAGATGATCATTAATTTATTCGCACCGCTTTTCTAAAGGTTAATATATATTAACCTTTTTTACTTTTTAAGCAAAAAATATTATATAATTGAATTATGAAAGTGATAGTGTTAAATAATTACGAAGAAGTTTCAAGAAAAGCATTTGAAATCCTTAAAGAAGTTTTAGACTTTAATCCTAAAGCGGTGTTAGGATTAGCTACAGGATCAAGTCCGATTGGTCTTTATGAGCATCTAATTAAATATCATAATGAAGGTTTTGATTTCTCTAATATCACCAGTTTTAATTTAGATGAATATATTGGTATTAGTAAGGAACATCCACAATCTTATCATTATTTTATGCAAGAAAACCTATTCAAGCATATCAATATAAATGCAAATAATATTTATCTGCCAGATGGTTTAGGTGATGATTTAGAAGCTAATTGTAAAAAATATGATGAACTTTTAAATAAGTATCAAATAGATGT
>JAEWGY010000089.1 GCA_023388035.1 Bacillota bacterium
CAAGGAAAAGCGATGGTTTTCGGTACCGATTTATGTAAGCTTAAACATCGTAAGGTTCCTTTATATCGTCGTAATATTGGTGTTGTTTTCCAGGAATATCGCTTATTGCCTAAGAAGACTGTTTATGAAAATGTTGCTTACGCCTTAGAGGTGATAGATTCTAAACCTTTAGAGATTAAAAAACGTGTTCGTGAGGTCTTAAAATTAGTAGGTTTATTAGAAAAGCAGAATATGTTTCCAAATGAATTATCCGGTGGCCAGCAACAAAGAGTAGCTATTGCTAGAGCGATAGCTAATAAACCTAAAATTTTAATTGCCGATGAACCTACGGGGAATTTGGATGCTAGTATGTCAGATGGTATTATAAAATTATTTGAAAAAATTAATAAAGAAGAAAATACTACTGTATTAATTGTTACTCATGATTTAATAATTGTTAAAAACCACCCTAAACGTACTATTAAAATTGAAGCTGGTCATATTGTTTATGATAAAGGAGAAAATAAGTATGTTTAGAAGGTTTAAAAAACATATTATCGAAGGCTTTATTGGTGTTGGTAGACATTTTGCAATGAGCTTTTCAACATCTATTGCAGTTATGGTTACTTTAATATTGATTTCAATCTTTCTTATTGTAACTACTAATTTACAGAATATTACTAAAGATATCGAAGGTTCAATTAAAATCGTAGCCTTAGTTGATAAAAATAAAGAGAATCTTATTTCTAATATCCAAACTGAAATTACTAAGCTAGAACATGTTATAAATGTTGAGCATCGTACTAAGGATCAGGAGTATCAATATTATATAAAGACTTTTGCTGAAGGCAATGAAGATTTATTTAAAGCCTATGCTAGTCAAAATCCTTTTCATGAAGCTTTCATTATTGAAATTAATGATGCTAATAAGCTTGAGGAAATAACTAATCAAGTTGTTGCTATCGATGGTATCTATGAAGCTAGCTACGGTGGTTTAGCTTCAATCATGCTAGTTGATGTTTTATCTAGTATCCGCTTTGGTGGTATCATCTTAGTCTGTGCATTATGCTTACTAGCAATTTATCTGGTATATAATACAATTAAAATAACCATTTATGCTCGTGCTGATGAAATTTGGATCATGCGTAATGTAGGAGCTAAAAATGGATATATAAGAGCACCATTTTTAGTGGAGGGTATTATTATTGGTCTAATGGGAGCTATAATACCAATTCTTTTAACTACCTTTGGTTATATTTATTTATACTATAAATTAGATGGTAATTTTCTTAGTCCAATCTTTCATCTATTAGAACCACATCCTTATATTTTATATATTGATGGTATTTTAATACTGGCAGGAATGATTGTAGGATTTATTGGTTCTTATATTTCAGTATGTAAATTTTTGAGGATTAGACGATGAAAAAGATATTAAAATGTTTACTAATATTTTTATTACTAATAAATTATCGACCAATTCTAGCAGAAGTTGATTTTGAAAATAATGAAGATTATTATCGCCGACTATGCTCTTCAAATAATATCAGCTCAGAAAATAAGGATATCTGTAATAATTATTCTGCTTATATCGCTAATAAGCGTAAAGAGTTAAAGGATAGCTACGATCAAATTCAAAAACAAATTGAAGAAATTGAAAATGATATTACTAAAACCGGTGAGATTATTAAGGGAATTCAAGAGGAAATTAACACAATCCAACAGGAATTAAATCTTTTAAATATCGAAATTGGAAAACTTGAAGCAAGTATTAAAACCTTGGAAGAGAATATCCTTAATAATGAAAAAGAGGTTAATAAAATTAGTTCTAAGGTTTTAGGAAGAATGCAAGCATTACAAAAGGTAATGCACTTTAATCCCTTTTTAGATTTTATTTTAGGTTCTAAGGATTTAGAAGATCTGATTATTAGAACTAATGGTATTAATACTGTAATGCGATCAGATAAAGAGGATAATGATCGCTTAAAAAGTTTAATTGAAAAATTAAACAATGATAAATTAAAATTAGAAAAAGATAAGATTAATCTTGATAAGCAAAAAGAAAGCTTTGAGATTAAACAAGAAGAATTAACATTAAGACGTACTAGCTATGAAAATATCAGAATTGAATATCAAAGAAAAGAGGCAGAACTACGTGAAGCTGGTAATCAAATCGCAAATGATTTAGAAAATACTAGAAATATCATTAGGGAATTAGGTGATAGTCTTGATCACATTACTTCATCAGACGGATGGCTAAGTCCTTTACCAATTTCAGCTTACTTCCGTAGTGCTGGTACTTGGGAATATCCTGATGGTGGTCTTCATTTAGGAATGGATTTTGCAGCACCAATTGGAACCACTATTGTTGCTCCTGGTAATGGTATCGTTATTCATAGTTATGATGGCTGTGATACCTGGGGTTATTTAGGTAGTACCTGTGGCTCAGTATGGGGTCTTGGTAATCAAATTAGAATGGTAACACTTATTAATGGTAATCTATATGGTATTGTTATGGGTCACATGAAGCAAGGGAGTCCGATTTCTTCACCAACCGTTGTAGAAGCGGGTGACTATGTTGGATTAGTAGGTTCTTCTGGTTCATCAACTGGTCCTCACATGCATATGGAAATAATGTATTTAGGAAGTGAAGCAGAATGGCGCAGTGCTGATAATTCAGCAATTAATAACTATGTTGATAGTTGGGACGGGAATTTAGCCTTTGGTGCAGGCTGGCGAACACTTTCAACAACCTGTGATAACAACGGTTTTACTGCACCATGTCGTATGCGACCTGAATCAATTTATTTAGGAGAATAAAATGGATCAAAAATATCATTATAGCCTTAAAAAACATGAGTGGGAGGATGATAAGCGAAGGAGAAGAAGAATTCGTTTATTTACTATTTCAACGATCATTCTTTTGTGTATCAGCTCTATTATTTCTTTTAACTTAGGTAGAAAGAGTGTTACTTCTAATGAAAGTGAACAAATTAGTAAGTTTGAGGATATCCTTAATGTTATTAATGAATATTGGTATTATTCAACTAATGATGATAAACAGTTTGAAGAATTAGAAGCGAAGGCTTATAAGGCGCTTCTTAAGTTTGAAAACGATCCTTATTCTGAATACTTTACTAAGGAGGAGGCTAAGGCCTTTAATGATAATATCAATCGCCAAATTAGTGGTATTGGGATTGTTTATGAAAATATTGCTGATAAGCATTTAATTAAAGAAGTAATTGAAAATAGTCCAGCGATGAAGGCAGGGCTTAAGAGCGGTGATTTAATCGATACAGTTGACGGCCAAAGCGTAAAGGAATTAAGTTTTGATAAGATTAAAGAAATGATTACCGGTAAAAAAGGAACAAGTGTCAATATCGGTATTATTAGAGAGGGCAATAAACTTAACTTTGATATTATTAGAGATATCATTGATACTACTGTGAAAGGTTATGCCTTAGATGATTATTACTTTATTAAATTTTCTTCCTTTGGTGAGCATTCCTATAATTTAATGTTAAAGGAATTAGATAAGATGAATACGCTTGGGATTAATAAACTAATTATCGATTTACGCAATAATGGTGGTGGTTATCTTAATGCGATTGTTGATATTGCAGGATTATTCATAAAGGATGATTCGATTGCGATCAATATTAAATATTCTGATGGAACAATTGAAGAATTAAAAGAAAATGGTAAGTATCATGAGGTTAAAAAGATTGTTTTATTACAAAATGAAAATACTGCCTCAGCAGCTGAAGCTTTAATTATGGCACTTAAAGATAATCATCCTAATGTAATAACCGTTGGAACAACAACCTTTGGTAAAGGTGTTGTACAAAGTCAAATTGATTTACCAGATAAGTCAGTTTTAAAAATTACAACTTCAGAATGGCTTTCACCAAAGTTAAGCTCGATTGAAAAAAAAGGTATCAGTCCTGATTTGAATAGTGAGTTACATCCGATATTCTATGAAAATATCAATGAGACTCTAAATGATCAAAGTAATTTAAACACTGATGGTAAACATATAATAGTTTTACGTAAGGCCTTAGATTTTTTAGGGACACTTCCTTATCAAGAGTCAATGCGCTATGATGATGAATTAAGATCTTTAATGCTTAAAGAATTTAATACTGAAGAATTAAATCTGGATTTATTTTTAACTATTTATCAAGCTTGCTTTATTAAAATCAATAATAATCCTAATGAATTTGATAATCAATTAATGAGCGCAATTAAGGAAATTAAGAAGGATTAAAAAATATAAGATACTAAGGTAGTAAATATATAAAATGGCGGTAAAAGCCTTAGGGCTACACCGCCATTTTTTCATTTCATGCCTTATTACTATGCCAGTATTTCACTTACTATAAGGGAGTTTAATCCTTATTAGTAATATCGATAATATCTGAGCCTTTTAGTGAATCTTAAACTTATCTTTTTTGGATGTTATATTATAGGAGTATTATCATGATCTTATCAAGAGAATGTTTTTAAATATCTTTTATCTTTTAAGGGAACTAATCTTTTTACATATTCTCTTAAATATTTGAAAGGAAATGGTGCTATTACAACTATCATGACACTGGATAAAAGAGATTCGATTTGGAAATCAAAATAAAGAGAGTGATAACAGTAGAAGGATTTTATTTGTGTTGCTATAGAATTTTAGTAATTAATTGGGGAATAAATATAACGAAATAATCTAAAAATGTTCCCTACAAGTTATTGAATTTTGGGGAATAAAATGGTATTCTTTTAAAAGAAATGTTCCCCAAAAGGAGTGAAAATAATGGCTATAAACTATAATGAAATACAAGAATTACTCAGAAGTCGTGCTGATCTTAACTCAAGATTAAATTTGATACCCTATGATGGGACGCCTGAAATTAAAAAGCGCGGTGATGGAAAATATTTATATGTTAGAAAACGTGTTGCTGGTAAACTAACATCAACATATGTAGGAGTATATACCGAAGAACTTTATAATTTACTACTTCGTAATGCTAGAGAAATTAGAACGATAAGAAAAGAATTACGCCATATAGAAAAGAAACTTGCATATGCCGGATATTCAGAAAACGAGCTATCAGCAGATGTTCTTAATAATATAGCATTTGCTAGAGCAAATATGAAAATTAATATCTACGATCAAGCAGTTTTAGAGGGGGTAGCTACATCTTTTCCACAAACGGAAGAAATTATAGATAATGGAAAAGTTACCGGCATGATGGCAACTGATGTACAGAAAATCTTAAATCTAAAACATGCATGGGAGTTTATTTTGGATAAAGATGTAGTAGCGAGCAAATCAGACTATTACATGCTTAGCCATATTGCAAGGCTTGTTAATGAAGGATTTTTTGCTGAAGGAGGTCGTATACGTGGAGTCCCAGTTACGATTGGAGGGTCCTCTTATGTGCCACCATTACCAAATGAAATAGATGTAAAAGACAAAATACGAGAGATTACGGAGGAAAATGATGATGCGATTAATATTGCAATCAAGTTATGCTTATATTGTATGAAAACGCAAATATTCCTTGATGGGAATAAGAGAGCATCTGTTATTTTTGCTAACCATTATTTAATATCTCACGGAGGTGGATTTTTGGTTATTCCTGAAAAAGAAGTTCCGAAATTTAAAAATTTGCTTGTGAAGTATTATGAAGGAGAAGATATAACTATTATTTCTGATTTTATGAAAAATAGTTGTTGGAGAAAAGTATAGTACAAAAAATCACTATTGGGGAACTTTATGTATGTTAACCTATAAATTTATTCCCCAAATATAAGGGCATCTACTAGTAATTAGGTTTTTTTTGATAAAAAAATTAGGAGTAATGTAAATGGGAATATTAAGTGGTTTATTTAAAGCAGAGATAAGCCTAGAGATAGAACAAATGGAAGTGCATATAGTTTCCTTATGGGTGGTTTAGCATCAGGAAGAAGAGTAAATGAACGCTTAGCTCAATTGATCTATTTAAAGTACTTATGTGATCTACTATTTTTAAAGGTAATATTTCATTTAATAAATAGCCATAGATATTAGATAATGATTAAATGATAACTAAAGCTATATTAGATAAAATTCTTCATTACCCATATTTATTTAATATCATAGATTCATCATACAGGATAAAAGATAAATTCAATCCTAAAAAACTTAAGAACACTTAATGGAAACAAATTGGATAAATTGTTTTGGTTTTTATACATGGCACTGGATAGAACGATTCGATGTGGAAATCAAAATACAGATAGTGTATAGGACAGTAGAGGGATTTTATTTGTGTAATACACATTTTCCCTTAAATATTGATTTATCCCTTAAAATATTGTATATTTTAAGGGATAAAAAGGAGTATAAGGGAGAAAGTTAATGAGAAATTTTAATTACTCTAAAATTAAAGATAAAAAATGGGATTCAGAAGTTATTGGTTTAGTCGCTTCAATTTATAGATATCAAGGTAAGCAGGAACTCTATTTGAAACAAAAACCGAAAGAATTAAATAAACTTATAGAAATAGCAAAGATTCAAAGTACTGAAGCTTCAAATGAAATTGAAGGAATTGTAACAACAAGTGTGAGGCTTAAGCAATTAATGGAAGAAAAGACAAGCCCAAGAAATAGAAATGAACAGGAAATTGCTGGATATAGAGATGTTTTAAATATTATTCATGACAGTTTTGATGCTATTCCTATTTCAAAGGATTATATTCTACAAATGCATAAGATTATGTTTAGCCATATGAATAATCCGATAGCAGGGCAAACAAAAAATGTACAAAATTATATCAGTGCAACTTATCCAGATGGTCATACAGAAGTTTTATTCACACCACTTACACCTTTTGAAACCCCTGAGGCGTTAGATAGGATATGTAATGAATATAATAAGGTTATTGGTAATTTGGAATTAGAGCCCCTGATTGCTATACCTATTTTCATTCATGATTTTTTATGCATTCATCCATTTAATGATGGTAATGGTAGAATGAGCAGATTGCTGACAACGCTTTTATTATATAGAAGCGGATTTTATGTGGGTAAATATATATCACTTGAGGCGCTAATTGCCAAAAACAAATCTGCTTATTATGATACATTGAGACAGGCAGGAGTCGATTGGCATGAAGAAAATGAGGATGTATTACCATTTGTAAAGTATCTATTGGGAACAATTCTTGCCGCATATAAAGAGTTTGAAGATAGATTTTCGATTATAGAAGAAAAACTTCCTGCCGTTGAACTGGTAAGGAAAGCAACTTTACAGAAACTTGGAAGGTTTACTAAACAAAACATTAGAGAAATTTGTCCATCATTAAGTGTAAGTTCTATTGAAGGAGCGTTAAGAAAATTGATTGACGAAGGTGAAATTAAAAGAGAGGGTGTGGGAAGAGCAACAAAGTATATACGATTAAAATAAAAAATCCTTAAAAACAATCAACAATTAAGGGGAAAATAATAAAATTAAGGAAAAGCATCTACTAAAAAGTAGGTGCTTTTTTGATACAAAAATTTAGGAGGAATGTAAATGGGAATATTAAGTGGTTTATTTAAAGCAGAGCTAAGCCTACAAATAGAACGAATGGAAGTACATATAGTTTCCTTATGGGTGGTTAAGTATCAGGGATAAGAGTAAATGAACGCTTAGCTCAATTGATCTATTTAAAGTACTTATGTGATC
>JAEWGY010000110.1 GCA_023388035.1 Bacillota bacterium
TACTAATGCTAAGGCTAAGCTTAATAAAGCGAAAGTATTAGCTTCATCATTAATTCCTGTATCAGGTAAATATACAACCTTGGTAGTGGTTATCGGAGCAGGGCTAATTATAGGTTTAGGACTAACGATAATCTCTTTATTATTATCTGGTTTATTATTATTGTTGTTATCTGGTTTTGAAGGAATTGGTTTAGCTGGACTTAGTGGGATTTGTTTTAGGTTCCAGATTGCATATATTCTGGTATCCTTAGTAATCACACTGTCCTTAGTTACTTTTTCACCCTTACCATCCTTAGCTAAATTCCACTCTTTAAAGATATATTCCAAATTACTCTCTTTATTTCGCTCTTTAGGATCATCTAATTTAGTACCTAATTTACTATTTTTCACAAAACCTGAAATTAGTTTTTCTTTTGGATTTGCCTTTTCATAATTATAATCAAGAATTAAATTATATTTATTAGGATCAAAGCTAAAATATGCAATAAATTTATTATCTTCTTCATTTTCACCAATAATTAATTCAGTCTTGTTGTAAGCACTAAAAGTCCAAATTCCATCATTGATGTTGTCATTAAATGATTTAATTTCAATCTCCTTCGGCTTAATCTTCGTATTTAAACTATAGGTATTATTATCCTGAGTTAAATGCTTAATTAGATCATTAGGTAAATCAAGCTTGATAGTATCCTTAGGATCTTGTTTATATTCGTATTTAATAGCGTATTCTTTCTCCTTATCAACTCTTAAATAATAAACTGAGAAATCATCACTCGCAAATACAACATGATTATCATCAATGACATAAGGAACTTCATTATGGATATTATCTTTAATATGCATAAGTTTAAGATTATCACCCTCTATCTTGATTGGAATCTTAACTAATACTTTATTACTTGGTTTGATAATTGTATTAGTTTTAATTGATCTAAAACTAATATCATAACCTTGAGCGTGATAATTATCGTAATCAACAGAATCAATCTTATTCTCTATCTTGCTTACGATTAATTGTAAGTCATCTTTAATTTCTTTTTGATCATAACTAACTTTAATTTGAGTTGAAGGATCAACTAAATCAATAATTTTTGATTCAGCTTCTTTAAATTTCGCAAGAACTGCAATGTTCTTATCTTTTACTGTTAATTGATAATTAGGATCTTTACTTAATAGATTACCGAAAATATCATAGTAACCTTCGAAATTTTCTACATTCTCACTAACACTAAAATTAGCTTTTTCATTTCTTCTAATTAAATTCTTATCTAAGTTAACCTTACCCTCACCTTCTATTAGATAAGAAATTATATAAGGATTATTTCTTAAATCAGTAGTTCCTTCTAAGAAACTAAGCTCTGCAGCTGAAGCAAAACCACCCTTACCTTCAGTAATAACTAATTTTAATTTATCAGTTTTTACTGGATTAAAATAGAATACCTTTTCTTTAGCATTTTGTTTAAAGCTAATATTCTCATCTATCGCCTCATAATCATTATTTTCATTAGCGTAGTAGAGTTTTAATTTACTAATATGACCATTGCTGCCACTTTGTCTAGGTAGATAATATAAGCCATTAATATCCATTTTCTTAGCTAAATTAATTTCAATGGTTGCAGGTAAATCTTGCTTACCACCGCTCCATTTACTATGCCAGATGGTATTAGGATTCTTATCAAAGGCATTAACTAATGGTTCACTAGGATCTTCATTATCACTACTTGCTTTTGTTTTATCAATAGTGATTGGATTATAGTCCTTTCTTAATAATGCTGTATTAGCACTCATCTCAAGAATACTATAATCTAAACCATTTTCTTTAGCACCAATACGTTTAATCGGTAATGAAAGGGTACTAAATTCAAGATTATTTGCTCTTTCTAAATCTTCAAATTCATATCTACCAATCGCATCATAATGTCGATCATCTACCACTAAGGTCGTTTTTAGTCTGGTAGAAGTAATATTTAATATTACCTCCTTATCCACTGGTAAGAAATAATTAAAGCTATATTCATATCCTTCTCGCTCAAAACCTAATGAGCCATCTTTTAAAATAAGAATTCGATGCTTACCATATTCACTATCTGCTTCCATTAAAATCTTACCTGGACTAGGCATTTCATTTACCTTTAATTTTAATTTAAAGGTATAATTACCACCGATACTATTTACATCAGATTCAATATAAGAATTCTTTAATCTTATTTCATTTTCTTTAATTTGACTATTATTATTCTTGAAATTTATTCCATTATTAGTAGTAGAAAGATCATTTAAAGCTAATTCAAATAAATTTCCATTTTGATCTTTTAAAAGATCATAAGGATTAACATAATCAATACTAATATCGGCAACAAGTTTTTTAGCATCACTAAAGCTTAGATCTTTTTGACCATATAAAGCACTAGCATAATAAGGTAAAGCGCTATAGTAACGATCAAAAATATCAATCTCACTTAAACCATTAGCATTCTTATCGATCATATCATTCCAAATGGCATAGGCTCCACCTAAAACCTGTTTAGAGCCTGAAGGAACCTTCATGCGAATTGCTGGATCATAGCTAGAATATAACCAATTATTATCTAAGTAATCCCAATAATAACCAGCCTTAGGTACGATATAAAGTCTACCATCATTCATATCAATAAGGTCAAATCCTTCTTTATACATTGCTTTAGGGTTAGCCCAACCATCATTCCAAATATTCATTTGAACCTTATTAGAACGTACATTAGTCTTACCCTTACGCATTGATAAACTACCCCAAAGTCTAGCAGTATGACCATTATCCATAGCATGAGCTAATAAATCATCAGTAAATTTTCTAAATTCTTCAGGATAACGTCCATCATATTCATCAGTACCAATATTTAAGATGGTTTCTTTATCAAAGACTGGATCATCACCTAAAATATATTCATTCCAAACTTCTTTCACAAAGGCTAGTGATTCATCATATTTTTCATGAAGATTGAAGTGATCAATTTCACGATTACCATCACCAAATCTTAAATCAGGTCTAACCTTAGTAAATTGAAGTGCGTGAGCAGGAGTATCAAATTCTGGTACTATTGCGATACCCTTATATCTTGCATCTAAAATTAATTGTTTAAATTCAGCTTTAGTATAGTACATATCAGTACTGGTAAGATCAATTTGATTAAGTCCACCCTTCTTAATATTTGATTCTAATCTAAATGCTGAATAAGCCTTCCAAGCTTCTCCTTTAGGATAGGCTTGTAAGAAGATTAAATTATCATTTAAATGTAATTGTAAATCATTTAACTTATAATAGGCCATCGTTTCAATGATATCACTAAGCATTTTCTTTGAGAAAGGTCTGCGACCTACATCAAGCATAAAGCCTCTAATATCATATTTAGGATAATCACGAATTGTTCCTATAGGTAAATTCTTATCCTGTTTTAGCATTTGATAAATAGTTTTTGTTGCGAAATATAAACCATTGTGTTTATTAGCACTAACTACTATTTTATCGCTGCTTAATTCGATTTCATAACCTTCTTTTCTTAAATATGCTTTATCACTTAATTCAAAATGTAAACCATTTGCTAAAGGAACATCTGATTTACTTACATTTAAATTAATATCTAAATGTTTAAGTAATTCTTTAAATTCATCGACGAATAGCTTTGAGCTATCATCCTTATAAGTTAAGTTAGTAATATTATTAAAATCAATATTACCATCCCCTGCTAACCATTCTTGAAGTGCAGGTATAACCTTCGGTTTAGGATTATTACCTCTATTAGTCTTAGCACTTTTTACCATAATGCTAAAATCAGGACTATCGGCATAATCATCATTATATTTAACTCTAAAATTAACTTTAACTACCTTATCATTTAATGGATGCGTAATACTTAAATCATCATGAATAATCTCTTCATAGTCGGCTCCTAAAAATTCAATACCAAAATCTTCAGGAACAGTAGGTAACATAAGTGTATTAGTATCAGCATCAATTTCATTAGTAACCACTAATTCTCTAGCAATCTTATTAAGATCTTTAGTTCTAGGTATCACTAATTCACGATCAAAAACTTCAAATTCATAAACTGATATTGTTGGCCAATCAACTATTTGACCATCTTTATTTGGTGCCTTAGTTAAAAAATCCTCAACATATAAACGAATATATTTATAATATTGATCCTTATCTAAATTAATATATTGCACATGTTCACTAGGTGTTGCATTAAAGGATTTTAAAGTGGTCCAATTAGTATTATTATTAGATCCTTCAATTCGATATCTTAAAGGATTAGTACGCTCCCAAGTGATTTTAAAAGCTCTGATCTTATGGGCTTTATTATATTCAAGTTTTAACCAGTGAGCTCTTTTAGCAGCCTGTGATGCCCATCTTGTATTATTGCTATCCTTATCAGTCGCTTTATCTGCAGTAAATTTAGGATCTTCATTAGAATCAGCACTAGTGCTTACTAATCTTAAGTCCTGATTAGCTGGAGCAAGTGGTGAATCAGGAACTATAACATCTACATCGCTAACCTTTACTTCATGAATTGAAATGGTTGGCCATGTAACTAGCACTCCTTCACGTGTCATCCCTGTAGCATCAAATTTTTTGATATTAATTTTTAAATATTTTAATTCCTTAGGGCTATCAAAATTAATATAATCATCATGTAAACTAGGTTTAGTACTAAATTCTTTTAATACTTCATAATCGATACCATCTAAAGAAGATTCGATCGTATAATTAGTAGCATTATCTCTTTCCCACATAATGTGAAGACCTTTTACACTAACTAATTTATCATAACTAAGTATTAAATGATGTGGATTTAAATTTGCAGCTGATGCCCATCTTGTATCTGGATTACCATCTATCGCCTTAGCTGCATCAAGGGTATTTGCCTCATTAGAATCAGAACTAGCGCTTACTATAGCTTCACTCGGTTTAACCGCTGTGCTTAAAGGACTAGTAATAGCATCATCATTAACAGCATCACTACTAATAGCTACATCATCATGACTTAAACTATCTTCATTATCACTTGGAAGATTAGTAAGACTAAATGGCATAACTGTATTACTGTGAGTAATTTCCTTTTCACCATCGCTTACTTCTTCACTAAGTTCTTCACTAGTTTTCTCTTCTCCTAAAGAAGGATTTGTTTCTATCTTGTCAGTTTCACTAATATCAAAGTTAGCCCCATCACTGATATTAGGATCTTCTTCATTAGCTTTAACATTCACCATCGTTATTAAAAGTAATGAAGAAACAAATAAGATAAGAAATTTGTTGTAAAGCTTTTTAAATTTCATAAGTTCTCCTATTCTAAACCTATTATAAAGCCTTTACATTTTTTAAAAATAATAAAAAAGGTTATTAAAACCTTTTGTATAAGTTATAAGTTCAAAAAGATAAATTTATAATTTTAATTTAGACATTAAAATATTTGCTGCTAAAGCTACATTAAGCGAATCAATATTAGCCATCTCAATCTTAACACTGTAACTTGAAAGCTTAAGGATCTTTTCACTTACCCCTTTCGCTTCATTACCTAAGACTAAAATAAATTTATCTCTAATTTTAAAATCATTTAGTGCTATCGTATCCTTATTTAAAGCACTGCTGATTATAACATATTCATTTGCTAGTTCATTTAATTCCTTAAGTAAGTCAGCCTTATCTTTAATTCTTAATTGTAAAAACTCTTTTTTTAATAAAGAACTGGTTTTTTCATTTAAATAATCACAGGAATTATTACTGATTAATAAATTTTGATAACCATAATCGATCATTGTATTAATAATTGCAGCCATATTAAGTGGATCCCTTAGCTCATCTAAACAAATTATTGAATCATTAGTAAAACTAGCTTCCTTTTTTTTAATCAGTACAAAAGTTTCTTCACCGCATAGCTCTGACATTAATTCCTTACTTAAATAGATAGACTGATCATAATGATGATTTAAATCAGTAGTGATTAAATATTCAGCACGCCTATTTAAAATACATTCCTTAACAATTTCCGGATTGTAGATCGGATAAAGATTAGCTTTTTCACTATATTTTTTTAAATTAAGTTTCTTAAGCCATTTATACTTTTTATTATCTTTTGATTTGATTACTTCTTTGATCATAATAAGTCACCATCATACTAGCAGCTACTACACTAGGTAAAGCAATTTTCTCTAAACTTTGATAATTTAGATAATATTCACTATCACAGAGCTCTAAGATCTTTTTATTGATCCCTCTTTTCTCACCACCAACAATTAAAATATTCTTAGTTGCTAATTCTAAGTGATCAATTGTTTTAGCATTAGCACTGCGATTTAAGGCAATTAACCTATGATTTTTATATTTAGCTAATTCAGATTTAAGATCTAAAGTTCTTTTAACTGGTATTTTATCAATTAAACCACAACTTGATTTAATTAGAATACTTTCATCAAATGACTTTAAATCAAAAATTACAGCTAAATTATAACAGGCTGCTAATCTTATTAAATAAGCGATATTATAAGGATCACTTAAACCATTAAGCACAAGAATATCACCATCTATTAAATCATTATATTCTCTTTCTAAAACATCGGCAATTACACCGCCTGATTTAGGATAGGATTTAAAAAAAGTACTGTCTTTATACGAAAAATCAATATTTAATTTATGAGCTAAATGTTTTAAATAATTAAGCTTAGCTTCAAAGATATCTTCTTTAAAATATAAATGCTTTATTGTTCTTTTATTAGCTTCAATACAATTTTTAATCGCTAGAAATCCTTCAATAATCATGCTTTTCTTACCATATAATGTTTTTTAAGAGCAAATGGTACCTTTAATTTTAAGATTTGCTTAGGCTTATTCGCAATCATTACCATATTACCCTCTTCATCAATTAATTCTTCACAGATAAACTTGCTATTATCAAGATCTGGTCCAAAGACTTCTAAACTTTCATTTAAGGTGAAATGATTACGCACTTCAATCAGTGCATAGCCATCATCATAATCTAGGACATAAGCAACATAATTATGATTAACCCCTGCCCCATTAACACCGAATAATTGTCTATCTTCATTTGCGTTATTACTTAAAAAACCATCACTAGCTTCACGATTTTCTGCCTTTGCAAGTTCACTATCAAAATATTCAAGTAAGTCATCATTAATTTCTTCACCCTTTTCAATTAAATCAATCAATTTACGATAAGTTCTTACCACCTGAGCAATATAATAATCAGACTTCATCCTACCTTCTATTTTAAGAGAAGTTACTTTAGCTTTAACTAAGCATTCAATGAATCTTATGGCTTTTAAATCTTTTGCAGACATCGAGAAATCAACTTGTTCATCAGAAATTTTCTCATCACCTTTAAAAATAGCATATTTCCAGCGACAAGACTGAGCACATCCTCCTCTATTAGCATCACGCAGTGCCATGCGATTTGATAAGGTACAACGACCAGAATAATTAGAACACATACCACCGTGAAT
>JAEWGY010000116.1 GCA_023388035.1 Bacillota bacterium
TCACTCATCTCACTATATTTATAATTAGATAAAACAAGAGGCAACAAAATATTGTCCTTATTACTAAAACGCTCCAACAAATTAAAATCTTGAAAAACAAATCCAATTCATTACGACGAAAAGACGTAACACTTTTATGACTAATTTGTGATAAGTCTTGGCCATTAATAATAACACTACCAGCAGAAGGACGATCTAATGTAGCCAATATATTCAAAAGCGTTGTCTTACCTGCACCAGACTCCCCCATAATAGCAACAAACTCTCCTCTATCAACACTAAAACTAACACTCTCCAAAGCAACCGTTTTATTAATGCTACCATATACTTTCTTTAAATTATCAACTCTTAAAATCTCCATAACGCCTCCTACTAATATTTTATTTTAAAAAAGGCACTAATGCCTTTATTTAAAATTACAAATATTCCATCAAAACTAACATTTATGTAATATTGACTCGCTAGGAAAAATCAGAGAAACCTTAGTACCACAATTAGTATCCGACTCAATAACTAACTCAATATTCAAAATTTTAGTTATTTCCTTAACAATATACAAACCAATCCCGCTAGACTTATTATTCAAACCACAATATCCCCGATTAAAAATTTTAGGCAAATCCGATCTCTCAATACCAATACCCGTATCAATAATGCTCAATTTATTCTCTCGTTCTATAAAAACTATCTCTATTTCACCATTTTTAGTGTACTTAGTCGCATTATTAAGCAATTGTTCAATCACAATACTCAACCAATTATCGTCACTAATAACACTTCGACCAATCTTTTGATATTTTAATACATTTTTGTTATCAATGAATAAAATCGACATTTTTTTCAAATTATCAGTAATAATTTTATCCAAATCGACATAACCAAAATTAAACGTCTGATTAACATTTTTTAAACGAAAATAATTCAAAGCTAATTGCGTATACTGATCAATATATAATATTTGTTTTTTTAAAGCTATTTTAGAAACATTATTTTGATTTAATAATAATTTAGCAGCAGCAATAGGTGTCTTAATTTGATGTAACCATAATAAAAAATAATCATAATCATTTTTATACATCGTCTCTAATTTATGCTCTAATTCTTGATTTTGACTAATCAAATAATTTAATCTATCCTTTAATTTTAGCTCGCTTTTAAATAAACTAAATTTAATTAACAACACTATTATTAATATTATTAAATTGATTTTTAAAGCTAAATAAAATAAATTCAAATCAAGATAACTAACTAAAAATAATATAAAATAAACTATATTAATAAATAAACTAATAATTATTAAAAAAATATTTGTATTTAAAAAAACTATTACATTTCTCATTTACCAATATCCTTATTCAAATAATAACCCTGGCCCTTTTTAGTCAAAATTAATTTTTCCAGACCAATAGTATTTAGTTTTTGTCTCAAACGATTAATATTCACAAACAATGTATTTTCATCAATAAAACTAGCATCTTGCCACAAATATTCAACCAACACATTTTTATCACTAATAGCATCTTTATTTTTAAATAAATAACTCAAAATAATATTCTCAGTCTTACTCAATTCAATCTCTTGGCCATTATACGAAATAATATTTCGTTCATAATACAAATTAATATTATTAAAAGTCAAAAAATTAAACTCATGAATATAATCATAGCTTCTACGCAAAAGAGCATTAATTTTGGCAATCGTAATATTTAAATCAATCGGCTTAACTAAATAATCATCTCCACCCTGAGTCAATGCCAGTAATATATCCATTTTCTCTGACTTAGATGAAATAAAAATAATCGGCACTTTAGAAACTCTCCTAATTTGATTACACAAATAATAACCATTATTATACGGAAGAAAAATATCTAATAAAATTAAATTAGGCTCATAATCATTTATTTCCCTTAAAGGATCAGAAAAATTTTGGCATATAAAAACTTGATAATTCCATGTTTCTAATTCAATTTTTAAGGCATTTGAAATAACCTCATCATCCTCTATGATATATATTTTCATGATATTTTAATTATCAGTATATTTATAATTTTTGTCAAGTTATTAAACTTAACTTTAAGCTAAAAAATGCTCCACAAATAGCAGAGCATTCATAAATGTTATTTATTTTCTAACGCTTTAGAAACAGCTTCAATAATTGCCTTAGAAGATAGTGTAGCACCTGAGACAACATCGACATCAACAGACTGTTTATTAATAATATTTTTAACAATTATATCTTTAGCAGACTCAAAAAATGTTTCAGTATCATTATGATTTAAAATCTTAATATCAGTAATAGAACCATCACTGACAACAACTTCTAATTCCACATCACCATTTCTACCCTTAGCACTAGCCTTAAAAGTTCCATCCTTAAAGTTACCCTTAGCAACCTCATCACTTTCTTTTTCAACCAATAATTCAAAAGGCTTAAATCCTTTTGTCTTAGCATACTGTGCAGCATTTAAACCCGCATTACGACCAAAAATCATAATATCAGCCACGGCATTACCACCCAAACGATTAGCACCATGCAAGCCACCAGTAACCTCACCAGCCGCATACAATCCCTTAATGATAGAACCATCATTTTTAATCACTTCATTATTAGTATTAATCTTAATACCACCCATAGTATAATGAACCGCAGGCGAAACCTTAATCAAATAATAAGGTGCTTGATCCAAAGGATTTTCTAACCCTTTATCACGCTTAAATTCCTCATCATTTTTAGCAACAACAGCCTTATTCCAAGTCTCTAAAGTAGACTTTAATGCCTTAGCGTCAATATTAGCCGATTGTGCCAATTCTTCAATAGTATCTTTTTTAGTGATAATACCCAATTCAAAATTTTCCTTAAGAACCTTCATACTGTCTTGAATACGATTATCATATACTAAATAAGCCACTTTATCACTTTGTTTTAAAATATCAGCCGATAATACATCTCTAGTCAATAGCTCATTAGTAAATCTTTTACCCTCTTGATTAACCATAATAGCACCATTACCACGAACAGACTCACTCATTACTGTCTGAGTAGTAACTTCAACCGTCGGATTAGTCTGAATTTGTTCCATATCCACTAATTGAGCACCAATCTTTTGAGCCATATCAATACCATCACCAGTTATTCCCGAAGCATTAGTAGTACTAAAACCCTTTAAATCTGAACGATATCTTACAATTTTTTCAGGATTAGCCCCAAAACCTCCAGTAGCAATAATTACAGCACTAGACCTAAATACTAACTCTTTACCATCAGCATCAATCGCCTTAACACCATTTATATTACCTAAATCATCCAACAAAATTTCACTACCCTTGATTTGAGTATAATATTTCAGCTTATCCTTATTTGAATCTAATTGTTTAATTAAAACCGGAACAATAGTAGAACCAATCTTAGAACCATCTTTACTACGATGCATTCTCTTAGCACTAGCACCAGCACTCTGAACAACACCGCTCAAATCAATACCCATTGCCTTTAACCACTCAACAGTAGCAGCCGAATTTTTAGCAAAAAATTCAACTAATGATTTATCATTAATATTTTTACCACCTTTAAGAGTATCCTCAATCATTAATGACACTGAATCTTCAATTCCTAACGCTTTTTGAGAACTAGTCTCTGCAGCGTTCAAACCACCCTCAGAACGAGCGGTATTACCACCTAATAAAGGCATTTTTTCCAAAATAATAACCGAAGCACCGTTACTAACAGCTTCAATAGCACTAGCCATACCGGCACCACCGCCACCAATAATAACTATATCACTATAAGCATCATAATCTTTATTACTAACGTTTTTTTGATTATTAACACTACTACAGCCAACTAAAAGCAAAATTAAACTTAATATCAATAAAATTTTCTTCATATTATCTCCTTTCAAATTGTCTTTTAATTTTTACTATATTTTTATTTAACTGTCAATTAAGATTATAAAAATGTGTTTGTATTCTTTTATTTTATAATTGATTATAAAATAAAATAAACTAAAATATCCGTAATAAATTACATTTCGTATAATGTTCAGCATAAACAAAACCTAAAGATAGTGACTATGGAATATAATAATACTCAATAAATTCAAGAGAAGATAAATATTTAAATACATTCAAAAAAGAATAGCCCCTCAAATTAAAAATGATAAAAAAGCAAAAGTTCGCTATCCTGATACAAGAAAAGTGAAACGTAGAAATAATTATAAAACCACATGCGGATTTGAAATGTAGTAATTTTTTAGAACATGTTCATGTTATAAAATAAAATAAGATCATCCAAATTGTTACAGATAAATAGTTGCACTTTATGTCGATTAAGCTAGTCTTTTTTTGATAAAATATCTCCTTTAAAGGAGATAATTAAGTGCAGCAGCTATTGAAATAAATAATTTAGATAAGTATCTTATGTTACATGGTGCTTATAACTATTTTCAAATCATCTATTTTTAATCAATTTAAAATACGCTATGCGATCTATTTTTTTTGAGGTAGTATCTTAACAAAGAACTGAAAGATATGTTCTTTTAACTTAATTTGATATAATCTTATGGATCGGGTATAAGACAAGCTAAGGATGCAATATTAGAAAATGAATCTTTTGAGCTTAGATTTTATCCGGATAATGAAGAAGATAACTATACCAATGCGGTTACGGTTGTGAATGAAGAATTTTTGATAGAGTTTAATGGTAGTACTACCAAAGAAAAAGGTAGTATACAAGAAATGATAATTCTTCTTATAAAAGGAAACCAAGTATAACTACCAAGGAATTATCAAATAAGATTAAATAAATAACAACAGAAGGTGTACGTTACCATATAAGGAATCTTAAAGCTTATGGGCTTATCAAAAGATAAGGTTCTACTAAATCAGGTAAATGGGTAGTGATGAAATAGGGTAAGCAATAACACAGAAGCAAAAAGCGACTATAATAAAATCTAGTTGCTTTTTCTTTGAAAAAAGAAGATAAGAATCAGATTAAATTATTTTTAAAGTATTATAGAGTTAATTAAAAAATATACTTAATAGTGAAATAGAATATCTTGAAACTTTTATAGGTTGTCAAAAAAATCAAAGATACAGCAATGGAGAACAATATTTTTACAAGATGGTAAATTTTGTATTTGATTTAAGAAAGGATAAAATTAAATTTATAATCAGTAGTTTATTATTAGAATAAAAGAAAAGTATTGATTATTTTAATATTTTCAACTAGAATATAAAATATAAATTAATTAAGAAGGAAGGAATATAATTATGAAACTTAATAAAAGCTTCTTTTCCGGATTTCTTGCGCTATCAATAATGGTAAGCACATTTGCCACATCTTCGGTTAATAAAACTTATTAGGTGGTGCCTGTGTTTCGTTTTAGTCCTAGAATTAGACGAGTATTGCAGTTTATAGTTATATTCATTTGGATTTATTTTGTGCTTCGTGACCTTTACCATCATCGATGGATAGCAGCAATCATAAAATTTTTCTTTTTAGCAGTGTATATAATTACTTTAGGTGATGAAAATTCTCAAAAGTAATTACTAAACTTTAAAAGTGGTTTACTTCATTATTAATGTTAGTCAATTTTAAAGTTTTTTCGTAGATAAAATAAATATGAATCAAAGCTAACGTTTATATTGGTTAGAAATTTATAGACGGTTTACTTATGCAAGCGAACCGTCTTTTTATGTGTAGAAAAAGATGAGCGAAAAATTATATATCAATCTATCACCTATATAAATTCTATAGCTATATCCCATCTTTTAAAAATCTAACCATAGTATATTTTATAGAAGAATACCATTGCATGAGGTATTCTTTTTTTATAATTTATCAAGTTTAGATAAAAGAAACTTCTTTAATATTCGACAAGTAAGATAACGCTTATTTAAGATCAGGAAAATTCCTTTTAAAAATGCTATAATTTCTTATAGGAAAGCAGGGTGAAAGTAACCTAGCATTAAAGAAATATTTATTGATGCTACAAAAGTTATATTTAAGAGGAAGCTAATCATCCCAAAAGAGTAAAAGAGCTTTTGTAGTTAATAAAGATAGAGTTGAAATTAAAAATTCTAAAGTTTTTATTAAAGAAAATCTTAAGAGTAAAAGGTGGTGAAATTACATAAATGACAATAGCTGAGATTAAACAGTTAATTCAAGTCGGAGAAAAGATAGATGTCGAATTTAAAGAATCAAAGAATGCTTTAAGTAAAGATGTATTTGATACGGTATGCTCTTTCAATAATAGAAATGGAGGACATATTTTACTAGGTGTAAACGATAAAAGAGATATTGTTGGAGTTAGTGAAGATAAGGTAGATAAATTGATTAAAGAATTTACCACAGCGATTAATAATTCACAAAAAATGTATCCGCCACTATATTTAATACCAGAAGTCTTTGATATTGATAAGAAAAAAGTAATTTATATTAGAGTGCCTGAAGGTTATAAGGTATGCAGACATAATGGAAAAATTTGGGATAGATCCTATGAAGGAGATATCAATATTACAGATCACTCAGAACTTGTATATAAGCTATATGCAAGAAAACAGGGTAGCTATTTTGTAAATAAGGTATACCCTAAACTTGATATGGATTTTCTTGATGCATCTATTATTGATAAAGCTAAGAAAATGGCTATTGCAAGAAATCAAAATCATGTATGGAAAGATATGAGTCATGAAGAAATATTAAGAAGTGCTAACCTTATTTTGACAGATCCGGAAACGAAAGAAGAAGGAATTACACTAGCTGCCATTCTTTTATTTGGAAAAGATAACTCTATTATGTCTGTTCTTGCGCATCATAAAACCGATGCAATCTTTAGGGTTGTAAATAAAGATAGATATGATGATAGAGATGTTGTGATAACGAATCTGATTGATAGCTATGATAGACTTATAAAGTTCGGACAGAAACATTTGAATGATTTATTTGTCTTAGATGGAATTGTCAATATAAATGCAAGAGATAGGATACTTAGAGAAATTGTATCTAATACATTAGCGCACAGAGATTATTCTAGTGGCTTTCCTGCTAAAATAATTATTGATGATGAAAAGATTATGGTTGAAAATAGTAACTTGGCTCATGGAATGGGTGCCTTAGATTTACAAAAGTTTAAACCTTTCCCTAAGAATCCTACTATATCTAAAGTTTTTAGAGAAATAGGACTTGCAGATGAACTTGGCTCAGGAATGAGAAATACATACAAGTATACACAGCTTTATTCAGAACAAAATCCGGTGTTTGAAGAAGGAGATATATTCAAAACGATTATTCCTCTAAAAAAGATAGCAACACAAAAGGTTGGAGGCGACAATGTCCCTCATGGTGTCCCTCAAAATGTCCCTCGAATGTCCCTTGAAGAAGTAGAGAATATTATCAAAGAAATGATTAAACAGGATAATAGAGTTAGCCGCAAAGAGCTATCTAGTACATTAAGAGTTAGCGAAAAAACCATTACACGATATATAAAAGAAATTCCAAGCATTAGATATGTAGGGAAAGGGAAAAATGGTCATTGGGAACTAGATGAATAGTATTAAGTTAAATATGTAATATAAAAAAGCGATTAGAGTTAAAACTATGAGGTGAACACCAAAAGTTGGATAGTCAACAGGAGGGTTCGCTTCAAATAAGGGGTTAGTTTAACTTAGAGGAGTATCAGGAATTAAGAAACTGACAGGTAAGATTAACAATATCTATACTCATGAAATAAAAGTAACAGGTAAATATGGTGCTTATAGAATTTTTGGTTGCAAAGATAAGTCTGAAAAATGGATATTTGATTATTTTAAGAAGAAATATAAATAGATGAAATATGAATTATTAGAGCAAGTAGAAAAATTTGATTTAATTACTAAATCGATGGCTGAACTTGATTATATGGATAAATTTTATTCATCTATTAAAAATGAAATTATAGGAAGTATTTTGTTTTGAGAGAATAGAAAATTAAGTGAATTCGCTAAGTTAGAGTCTGTTGGAATTGAAGTTCTTCCTATAAAACCATATTCACTTAGGTATAAGATTACTTTTTCTATTTTTGATATTGAAGGCAGTTGGAGATATAATTTTTATGCTTTTTGGGATGAAAAAGGTAAATATTTAGATGGATTTATAGATAATTAAAAATATAATATATTATAAATACAACGATTAAACAAATGATAGAATTCTATCATTTGTTTTTTATATTTAATGAGCATAAGTAGAGAAAAGAGATAACAGTAAATAATGTTATAGAAGAATATTATGCAACAATATTTAACTGGTATAAACAAGACAATAAAAAATTTCATTAAATAATAAAAGGAAAATATATACATTAATTATGAAAATAGCGATAGTATATAAAATATTTAAAGGATTGTATATCATAATAACGATAAAGATGAATTTTAAAATATAAATATAATTACAAAAATAATATTAATCGTTGACAAATCATTAGATTAGAATTAAACTTTGATTAGATGAAAGAATTACAATATTAAGTGATTGATCTATGTCATAATTAGTCCTAATAAGCTCCTTCTGATTTTTGTGCTGTTTTAAAGAATCACAAGGATACAGTTAAAAAGTTTACAAATAATTTATAACAATGTTAACTGGCTTAAACAGAAAGAAGATGATTTAAAATATTTTGTAT
>JAEWGY010000076.1 GCA_023388035.1 Bacillota bacterium
CAGGTGGTTAGAGCGCACCCCTGATAAGGGTGAGGTCGTTGGTTCAAGTCCATTCAGGCCCACCATTTAAAAAGCTATGGGGCATTAGCTCAGCTGGGAGAGCGCCTGCTTTGCACGCAGGAGGTCAGCGGTTCGATCCCGCTATGCTCCACCATAGTATAAAGATAGACAGGATTAATCCTGTTTTTATTTTATTAAGTTTATAAATTAAGTCTATTTTTAAAATATGTTATAATTCTGTTGTGAGAATCGATAAATTTTTAAAGATATCTAGAATTATCAAAAGACGTAGTGTTGCTAAAGAATTAGCTGATAATGATCGTATATATATCAACAACAAACTCGCAAAGGCTTCAAGTCTAATTAAGGTTAGTGATAGGGTGAATATCATTTTTGGTAATCGTAATTTTAGTTTTATCATTAAAGAACTTAGAGAATATTGTAAAAAAGAAGAGGCTTTTAATTTATACGAAATAATAAATGAGGAAAATTATGAAGAGAAGAAAGCAGAGTAATATTATTAAATTTCTTTTAATTTGTATTTTTGCAATTTCCGCCTATCTTTTATTTGGAGTTGCGAAGGACATTATGAAGATGAATGAACTTGCGAAAAAAAATAAAGAGCTAGAATCTCAATTATCACTTATTGAAGAGGAGAATACCTCTCTTTTAAATCAGAAAGCTAAATTATCAGATCCTAATTATGTTCAAACATTCGCAAGGGGTAATTATATGTTTTCTAAGCAGGGTGAACAGGTTTTCTATTTACCTTCTTCGATTAATAAGGCTAATGAAAATGAAATTGATATTTCTGAAATAGAAGTTGATAGTCTTGAGAAGGCTAAGGAAAATAGTACAAAGAATAATCAGACTAATAGTGATGCTAGTCAAAGTGAAAATAAGACAGAAGAAAAAGAAGCTAACAAAAATAATAGCGATGAGGAGTAAATATGTTAGATATAATTAACAACCGTGTTTCAGTAAGAAGTTTTCTTGATAAACCAGTAAGTGATGATCAAATAAGGGAGATTCTTCGTGCAGCAATGAATGCACCAAGCGGTCGTAATAAACAGTCTTGGCGTTTTATTGTTGTGAGTAATAGAGAAGTTTTAAATAAGATGTCAACCTTAAAAAGACATTGTCATATGGTTTCTGAATCAGCTTTTAGTATTGTTGTATTAGGTGATAAGGAATTAGAAGAAAGAATTGAGTTTCAATATTTTAATCTTAGTGCAGCTATTGAGAATATGTTATTAGAAGCTGTTAATCAAGGTTTAGGCTCTTGTTGGTGTGCTATTAGCCCTTATGAAGAAGTTATGAACTCATATCGCGAATTATTTAATCTAAGTGATAATTTAATACCTGTAGCCTGTGTTGCCTTCGGTTATTCGAAGGCTGAAAGAGTTAGACAGGATCAATTTAAAGAAGATCGTATTACCTATATAAAATGAGGACTAGGTCCTCATTTTTTTTAGAATATTAATAAAGTCTTCTTCACTTAATTCCTGTGCTCTTTTATTAATAAAACCTAATTCATTTAAAATTATTTCAATATTAGGATAATCATTTTTAAGATTATTTAAAATTGTTTTTCTTCTCATCCTAAATGCATCTTTTATTAATTTAAATAATTGCTCATTAACTTTTCTATTCTTAGGAATTAAAGTTAAAACAATACTATCAACCTTTGGTTTAGGCATGAATACTCCTTTTCCAACCTTCATTAATTTTTCAATCTTAAATAAGTAATTTAAGATAATTGTTAGAGCGGAATAGTCTTTAGTATTAACCTTAGCCATCAGTCTATCTGCTACTTCCTTTTGCATCATAACATTGATTGATTGATAGTCTAAATCAGACTCAATTAGTTTAAAGATAATCGCTGTTGTAATATAGTATGGTAGATTAGCACAAACAACTATTTTCTGATTCTTTAAATATGAAAGATCAGCTTTTAAAAAATCTTCATTAATTACTTTAAAATTATCATAATTCTTTAAATTTTCTTTTAATATTTCAATGATGCTACTGTCAATTTCATAGGCTATTAATTCTTTAGCATAGATACATAGAAATTCACTTAAAGGGCCGATTCCAGGGCCGATTTCTAAGCAAATACAATCCTTATTACATGATTTTTCAGCTATCTTTCTAACAATATTACTATCAATTAAAAAATTCTGACCGAATTTCTTTTTAAAATATAAACCTTTATCAGTAAATTCCTTAACTTTTTTCTTGCTGGCGATATAATTCATATTCTTCCTTTAATCTTTCTTTGCTAATAGCTAAATAATTTAATCTTTTAATAAAAGTCTTTTGGTTACAATGTCCAAGCGATAATTTAGCACATAGATGATTTCTAAATAATTTATTATCTAATATTCCAATTTCTATTAAATCACTTATTTTAATTGATTGTTTTTTATCTTCATAGCTAATTAAATTAGCTAAGGACTTTAAAATAACTTCTTTACTTGCGTGCTCAACCCCAACTTTCTTACTAGTTTTCGCATCCTTTTTTAAAACAAAGGCATTTTTTAAATTAGGTATTCTTTCATTTAAATAATTTCTAATTTTATTGCCTGCACTATCGGGGTCAAAGAATAAAATAACTCCTTGTTTTTTATTTAGTTCATCGATAAGCTTAACTAAATAACGATCAAGTCTTAAGCCATCTGTCTTTAAAAAATCAGCACTTATAAAAGAACTTAAATGATTGATATCATTCTTCCCTTCAACAACTATCACTTCTTTAATTTTCAGCATAAAATAAACGTCGGTAATTTTTACTTACCTGTAAACATAGCTCATCTAAATCCATATTTAATAACTTAGCTGCATATTCATATACTAGTTTAACATAGTAAGTATGATTCATTTTACCCCTCATTGGTTCAGGTGTTAAGTAGGGAGCATCAGTTTCAAAGAGAAGATATTGCTTATCAATTGCAAGGATGCTTTCTTTTACATTTTTAGCATTTTTAAAAGTAAGTACTCCATTAAAAGAAAGATAGTAACCTAATTTAGTAAGTGCTACTGCCATTTCTTTAGAACCACTAAAAGAATGAATTACTCCTCTTTTCTTATTAGGTCTTTCTTTTAAAATTTCATATAAATCACCCATGGCATCGCGACAATGAACGATAATTGGTTTATTACAACGATCAGCAATATCTAGTTGTAATTTAAAAAGCTCCTTTTGAACTTCTTTATTATCCTTATACCAATAATAATCTAAACCAATTTCACCTAATGCTAGATAATAATCGTCCTTCATTAATTCTTCTAATTCATTTAATTTTTTATAATCAATTTCAGTATCACCACTTGGATAAATACCATATGCAAGTTTAACTAGATCCGATTTAAAGCGATCATGATCCAAGCGCTCTTTTTCATTAGTAAGAATTAATAATATTTCACTAACACCTTCTTTTCTAGCGATTTCTAAATCAATTTCATATTTATCTAAATCTTCATAACACACATGAGTGTGACTATCTATATATTTCATTATTTACCTAAGCAGAAGTTTTTAAATAGTTCATCTATTAAATCTTCTCTATCTCCTTTCCCATCAATGTCCCTTAAAGCCTCATAGGCTAAGTATAAATTATCACTGATAAGATCTAGTTCATAACCTTCTTTAATAACCGCTACAGCCTCTTTAATTTGCGTTTTAGCCTTAATCATTAATGATAACTGTCTTTGATTATTTAATATCTCATCATCAACTAAAGCAATATCATCCTCATAAATTTCTTCAAGATAATGATATAATTCCTCTAAATCATTATTAAGTGCTGATATATTGATAATATCCTTTTTAATACTTAGATCTTTTTTATTATTGATGATAATATATTTCTTATCTTTTAAATCAGCTAAGATCTTCTCATCTTCCTTATCAAAACTATTATCAATTAAAAATAAGATTAAATCAGCTTCTTTAATTGCTTCCTTAGATTTTTGAATCCCAATATTTTCAATAGTATCTAAACTTTCTCTAATCCCAGCTGTATCAATTAATTCTAAAGAAATATTATTCAAACGCAAATCACCTTCAATAATATCCCTTGTAGTACCAGGTATATTAGATACTATCGCCTTATCTTTTTTAATTAAAGCATTTAATAATGATGATTTTCCCACATTCGGTTTACCTACTATCGCAACCTTGATACCATTTTTAATTTTAATAAAACGTTCTGATTTATTTATTATTTCCTCGGTTTTATTAATAAAATCAAGTAGTAAAGGCATAACAGTATTATCACTAAGCACTTCTACATCATCATATTCAGGATAATCAATATTAACCTCAATAGTTGCGATTAGTTTAACGATGCTTTTTATTAAAGGTTCTAATAAAATACTAACTGAATTATTTATTAGTTTATTAGCTGCCTCTATTTGAATATTATTTTTAGCATTTATTAATTCATTAATTGCCTCAGCCTTAGATAGACTGATTTTATTATTTAAAAAGGCTCTTTTACTAAATTCACCTGGCATAGCTATTCTAATACCTAAGGATAGTATTAAACTAAATATTTTACGGGTAATTAAAACTCCTCCATGACAATTTATCTCTATTAAATTTTCACCTGTGAAAGATTTAGGAGCTACAAATTTAGAGATTAAAATTTCATCATAGTACACACCTTCATAAATTATCTTAGCATATGAAATACTATTAGCCTTTTTAGCTAAAAGATCGATATTTACTATTTTATTAATTATTTCAAAACTGTCATTACCTGATATTCTAATTATCGATATAGCATTATTATTAAGGCTAGTAGCAATAGCGGCGATTGTATCAAACATATAATTATTATATAATATTTATCATGTATAAGTTTATAAAGTCTTTTGTAGTTATTTTATTACTAACTCTATGCTTTGCTTGCGCTAAAAAAGAAGATCCAGCTAGATTATTTGTCGCCGACTTTTTTAACGATCTTAAAAAGGGTACTAATGTTGATAAATATTTAAATTTAGATTTTAAAGATAATCTAATTCCTTATTTATTCGCCTATGATGATTATCAAAAGAATAATGCTAATGAAATATTTAAACTTGCGATTGAAGATTTTGAAATTACGCAAACTCAGAAAAGTAAAGATCAAGTTAAGATTTTAGTTAAATTAACAATGAAAGATGTTTATAAAAGTCTAGAGTACATTACTAAGAATTATAAAAAAATTGGTGATGACTATCTTAAAAATAATCGTGACAAGCTTAATGAGGTCTATAAAGATAGTGATTTAAATCATCTAAGAGAGGTTTTTAAAGAAGAGATTGAAAAGATTACTTTTGAAAATTATTTAGCTGATCTTAAAAAACGACCTTATGATGAACATAATTTCCTAATAACCTTAAATTTCTATGATAATAACTACAAGATAGTTGAAACAACCCTTGTTACTATTAAAAAATAAGAGCCTTGCTCTTATTTTTTACATTCATCCAGTCTATCTAATAAATTTTCAATTTTAATTAGATTATTATTACTTGCATTTATCTTAATTATTAAAGAATGATCCTTATAACTAAGTTTAAAATCACTTGAAATTTGATTACTTAGATTAAAGAATTTAATACCATCAATATTGTCTGAAAAATCTTTATTTAATTTAATTTCAAATTGTCTTTTAACTATCTTAATATCTTCAATCTTATTATTATTTTTTAATAATTCTAATTTTTTACGAATCAGCATGGTTTTAATTTCTTTTGGTAACTTGCCATAATTATCTTCTAGATATTCCTTATAATTTATTAACTCTGACTCCTTATTTACCTTTTGGAATCCATGATATAATTTTAGTTTCTCACCATCATTATCACTGAATTCCTTAGGAATATAATTATCTAATTTAATATCAATCGTTTTAACTTCTTTTTTAAGGACTTCTCCTTTTTCTTTTTTAATCGCTTCTTCTAGTAGTTCTAAATATAATTCAAAACCAACAGCATCAATAAAACCAGATTGATTTTCACCAAGCATATTACCAGCACCTCTAAGCATTAAATCACGCATTGCTATTTTATAACCTGATCCTAGCTGCGAAAACTCTTTAATAGCATCCAGTCTTTTCTTAGAAATTTCTGAGATTTGGGCATCTTTAGGAATCGTAAAATAAGCATAGGCTATCTTATCACTTCTTCCTACTCTTCCTTTAATTTGATATAGCTGTGATAAACCGAATAAGTGTGCATTTTCTACAATTAAAGTATTCGCATTAGGAACATCAAGACCAGTTTCAATAATAGTTGTACAAACTAAGATATCAATCTCTTTCTTAAAGAATGCTAGGGTAACTTCTTCTAATTCCTGTTTACTCATCTTCGCATGAGCGATTCTTATTCTAGCCTTAGGAAATCTTTCACTTAGATTTAAAGCTTTTTTATTAATATTATTAGTATTATTGTAAAGATAATAAATCTGACCTTTACGATATAATTCTCTACTTATGATTTCATTAATCATTTTTTCATCATAACTAATTACATAAGTTTGAATAGGATGGCGATTAATAGGGCTACTAGCAATTGTTGATAGGGATCTAAGACCTACTAAAGACATCTGTAAGGTACGGGGAATTGGTGTTGCGGATAGTGATAAAACATCAATTGATTCTTTCATTTTTTTAATTTTTTCCTTATCCTTAACACCAAATCTTTGTTCCTCATCGATTATTAAAAGACCTAAATCTTTAAAAATAACATCCTTAGATAAAATACGATGGGTACCAATTAAAATATTCACTTTATTATCTTTTAATTCTGATAATAATTGTTTATTATCCTTAGCACTATTAAAACGATTAATAAGTGCTACCTTAATACCAATATCTTCAAAACGCTTCTTAAAATTCTGATAATGTTGGAAGCTTAGAATTGTAGTTGGACAAAGATAAGCTACTTGTTTATTATCAATACAAGCTTTAAGAGCAGCTCTCATTGCGACCTCAGTCTTACCAAAACCGACATCACCACATAATAAGCGATCCATGATTCGTTTAGATTCCATATCAGCATTAATTTCTGCTATTGCTTTCTTTTGATCGACACTTAATTCATATTCAAATTGAGCAGCGAAATATTCATTAATCTCATTATCTTTAGAATATGAAAATCCTTCTTTTTCCTTACGATTAATATATAATGAAACTAAATCTTTTGCGATTAATTCAAGATTTTTCTTTACCCTTTCTTTAGTTTTATGCCATTCATTATTTGAAAGAGATGATAATTTTGGTGTAAATGATTCATTAGCACTAAATTTTCTTACGAGTAAAAAATGTTTAACTGGTAATTTTAAACTATCATTATTGCGATAAACAATATTTAAATAGTCAGCTTTAACGCCATCAACTGTTAAAGTTTCGATACCTTGATACTTACCTATACCATAATCATTATGAACAACATAGTCGCCTATTTTTAATTCATTATAATCATTTAATTCAATAGCTTGAGCGAATTTTTTATAATAACGATTACTTATTTTCTGATAATTAAAAAGATCATTACTACCAAGATATAATTCTTTATAATCATCTAAATAAAAAGAATTACTTAAGGATTCGTCATAGAATTTAATTTTATTTAAACTGAGTTTTTCTTCTTTAAATTTTTCTATTAGTAAATCACTTTCTTTTTTATTAAGGAAAATATTAATCTGATATTTTAAAGCTTCCTTAGCTAAGTGATTAACTAATTGATTAAGATTTAATTTACCTAATTCATAGATACTGATATTAGAAAATTTATTACTGAACTCTTGATATTCAATTTTATTAAGCTTAGCTAATGCTTCAAAAAAATCTTTTAAATAATCTCTATCAAATAAATACTTATCTTTAGTTTCATTTATAAACTCTTCATTTTCCTTAATTATTCTTAAGATATTCTGAATAATTAATTCCTTATTTGAATAATAGATATCAGCCTTTACATAATCACTTATAGTTTCCTTATAAACCTTACTTATATACTTATTAATACTATTATTAGTCTTATTATTTTTTACGAATTCATAGTCAATATCCTTATTTAAAAAAGTATTATTGCTAATAATATCAAGTAGTTCTTCTTTTTGTTTAGCACTTATAAAATTTTCTTTCGCAAAACAAATTTCGATTTCCTCTACTTTATTTATAGTTAGCGATTTATTTAAATCAAAGAAGCGAATTGAATCAATTTCATCATCAAAGAATTCAATTCTGATTGGATTTTCATAATTTATACTAAAAATATCAATTATCGAAGCTCTATTACTAAATTCTAATACTCTTTCTAATTTATGATTATATGTATAACCTAGTTCTAAAAGTTTTTCCTTTAACTCAGCAGGTTTAATTATCGTTCCTACTTTTAAATTTATTTTTTTATTAATTATCTCTTCATAATCACAGATTTTACTTAAAAAACTAAAGGGTGAACAAATAATTAATTTAGGATTTTGATTATTTATAATTTTATATAAATTGAATATTTCATTATAATATTCTTCCTTATCCTTATTGAATTCATTTATTCTAAATGATGATTCTTTAAGATAAATAATCAATTCTTCCTTTTCTAAAAAACTGCTAAGATTATTATATAATTCATTTGCGATATAATTATTTTCTTTAATAACAATTAAATTTTTATTTTCTTTTTTAAATCTTAAGGCTAATTTAATCGCTTCTTCAACTGTTGAATTATAAGTTATTTCATTAATATCAACTTTATCTTTAATTAATTCTAAAATCTTTTTCATCCGTTATATTTATTCATTAATTTAATCATATCACTATCTTTAAGAAAGTCATCAATTATCGCTACTGCTTTAGTAAATGTAGCACCTAAGACTTCTAATTCATTCTTACTAAACTTACCTAGTACATAAGAAGCACCTTCTTTATTATTTGAAATACCAATTCGAAGTCTTTTTATCTTTTCGCTTCCTAATAAACTTATAATATTACGCATACCATTATGACCACCACAAGAGCCTTTTGGTCTTAATCTAATTTTACCTAATTCTAAATCTAAATCATCATAGATGATTAAGATATCTTCATTATCAATTTTATAATAATTTCTAAGTGCTAGCACTGCTTCACCAGATAAATTCATATAGGTAAGAGGTTTTAGGAAAATAGTATTCGTTCTTTTATCTAAAAAGTATTCACCTTTAAATTTCTTTTCACTAAGTTTAAGATCATATTTCTTTAAATATTCATCAATGACCATAAAACCGATATTATGTCTTGTGTTAGTG
>JAEWGY010000094.1 GCA_023388035.1 Bacillota bacterium
ACCAACGCTTATTTTGATCAATTGGAACAAAAGGTTCAACATCATGCATCACAACTAGATAATTATTTAGAAAATAGAGTTGTGATTTTAGAAAATGCAGCTAGATTATTAGATAAAGCCATCAATCTTGATAAAGAGTTACTTAGCAATATTGCAAAATATAGAAGTGGCTTAAGTACTAATGATCGAAATGAAATAAATAGCAATCTGGATAATATGTCAAAAGAGATTAGTCTTGTTTTTGAAAATTATCCGGATATTAAATCTCATTCGGAAATAAGAGACGTATTACAACAAAATGCTTATCTACAAAAGGAAATAACAGCTGCAAGGGAATTATATAATGATGTAGTTTTTACTTGGAATCGTGATATCTTTGGCTGGCCTTTTAAAAGATTTGTAGCCGCTAAAAGAGGGGCTACCACTAGAATCCCTTTTATCGCAACCAAAGAAATAAAAGATAAAGCAAAGAGTGTATTCTTTTAAAATAAATTTTTTGATTTTATAACTAGGATATTAGGAAATAAATAAATTTATTTCTCGATATGCTAGTTTTTTTATAATTTGATTTTATGATAAAAGAAAAAATAGCTGTTTATTACAGCTATTTTATATATTAAGCACTAAAAATATTGATAAATTCTTCAAAATTACTTGCTTTACATAAGGCAGATAATTTAGAAACATCGCTAGCTAATTCCAACATCCAATCAAAGAATAAGCACATTATATCTTTTTCGATATTTTTAATGGTGAGTAAAAAAATTATTTGAATCTTATATTTATCCCAAATTATCGGTTTATCTAAGATCATGATACTGATGCTAGATTTATTAATCGCATCGGTATTAAGTGAATGAGGTATCGCAAAGCCTTGAATAAAGGAGGTGCTAGAAATCGCTTCTCTAGCTAGTACATTAGCTAAGTATTCTTCTAAGACATCACCTTTTTCAATTAGTTTTTTACAAAGGAAGCTTATAATTTCCTTAGGACTAAACATATCTTTTGTTAGATAAAAATTTTCTTTCTTAATAATCTTTGATAGATACTTACGATAATCATTTTGAATTTTAAGCTTTTCATATTGCTTAATAGCATTAAATATTTTTAATTCATCATGATAATTAACAAATACTGAAATTATTACTGTAACAATATTTAAATTATGTACAATCGGAATGCTACTGATAATAAGATCAGGATTTAGAGATTTAATCTTTGCTTCTTCAAAATAATTCATGACGCTTATTATTTCTAGATGCTGTTTAAAGTTATTATTAATCTTTTTAATTAATTCCAGGTAAACTCCTCCAGAGTTAGGTGTAAGTAGGATTGCACGGTATTTATGATTATTTTGTCTTTCATAGGCACTACCTAAATGGATAGCAATAAAACCAATTTCCGCTTCATTAATACTAATATTTAATCTTTTCTCAAGATATGCACTAGCTGAAATAGCTAATTCAAATACTAAGGGATATTTCTTTTTAATTTCATCTAAGTAAAGATTAGAAATTGTAGCATTTATTTTAAGTCTTTTAATTAAGGCTTCAATATGTAAACTAAGTCCTATCGCAAGTTCATTATCAACTGAAAAATCAATACCAAATTGTTTATCAATATGGTCTATTAAATCACTAACTAGTTCCTCATAATGTAAATTAGTAGACAGTTTATACATATCAGCTTTTTGTTTACTCATTAAAAGAAGTGCGAATAATTCTATTTCACTATCATATTTATTTATTTTAAATAGTTCATTAAGTTTAGAGAAGAATTCATCAGCAATGCGATATTCAATACTATCACGGATATCGATTTTAATATTTAACTTTTCGATATAATGAGCAGTTAAAAGTCTTTCAATCGTAATACCGATATGAATAATTAAGAAAGGAAAGGCAGAGGTACTTATTTTAAATTCATATTTATTTAATATTTCTTCTAAACATTTTTTAATTTCTAATAGATTAAATTTATTATATAAATTAGCAATTTCATTAAGATTATATAAATTATTCTTAGTTTCCTCTAAAAGCATATCCTTATATAATTTACGTTTACCTTGTTCATTACCCTTAAGAGCTAGTTGCTTCTTAGATTTCACAAGTCTTAGATCATCATAGTTTTTAAGGAATTCTTTTAGTTTTTTGATGTCATTATCCAGTGAATATTCACTAATATAAATAGTATTAATTAATTTACTAATACTTATTGAATGTTTATTTATGAGTAATTCTTTAAGGATGTAATTATATCTTTCTTTAGGAGTTTGAGGAATCAGATTTTTATTTTGATAATCATAAGTCTCTGAATTTAATTTTAAACGGTATCCTAGTTTAGTATTAGACTCAATTAATATAGTCCTTTCATTTATCCTTTCAATGTCATTACGAATTGTTCGATCACTAACTCCTAAGATATTAGCTAATTGCTTACCTGTTAACCACTCTTTTGTTTTTAATAAAGTTAAGATCTGATTATGTCTACTCTTCATATTTATTTCCTTTACCTAGGAAGAAATTTAATTTCTTTTAATGAAAACAAAACTTTAAAATATTAATAAGAAGTAAATATTTATAAGCATTATATCATATTTATTAAATGGATTATATAGCTTAAAAAGCAGAAAGGATTATTATGTGGGCAGTAATTGGAACTTGGCGAATGTCTTTAGAAGCGATTGAGAATATTATTACAGATTTAGAAAATAATAAGATTAATGCTGAAAAAGCAATTGTTAGAAGTATTAGTGAAATCGAAGATTTTCCTTATTTTAAATCAGTAGGCTACGGTGGTTTACCTAATGAAGAGATGGAAGTAGAACTTGATTCTGCATATATGGATGGTAGTGATTTTTCTTTTGGTGCAGTAATGGCAGTACAGGATTTTAAAAATCCAATTAAGATTGCACATGCACTTTCAAAAGAATATACAAATTGTGTTTTAGTTAGTAAAGGCGCTATGC
>JAEWGY010000085.1 GCA_023388035.1 Bacillota bacterium
CTGCTAATGGTGAAGAGTATGCTGAAGTAACAGCACATGACTTTGTAACTGCTGCGCAGTATGCTGCTAAATTTAAAGTTTCATCTTCATGGTTTTTCGAAGAATTCATTCAAAATTTTGCACAGTATGCAGCTGGTGAAGTTAGTGAATCTGAATTTGGAGTTAAAGCTTTAGACGATTATACATTAGAATATACTTTAGTAGGACCTAAGCCTTACTTCTTATCATTCACTCAATATTCTGTTACATATCCAGTTAATAGAGAATTCTTACTTTCAAGAAGTGGTTGTAGCTTTGAAGAACCAAGTCTTGAATCATGTACCTTTGGTTCTTTAGAATTAGATAGTATTCTATATAATGGACCATATGTATTAACTGCAAATGATTCAAAATCTAAGATTGAACTTACTAAGAACCAAAATTATTGGGATAAAGATAAGGTTCATTTAGATAAGATTACTTTCTTATACGATGATGGTAAAGATAATAAGTCTGTATTAAAAGGTTTTGAAAATGGTGTATACGCTCAATTTGCTTTAAGCCCAAGCTGGCCTGACTATGCTGATTATTTAAAGAAATTTGAAGAATTTGTTAATGTTACTCCACCTAATGTTTCTTCATTTGGTATTAACTTAACCTATAATAGACATGCTTTCAATAATACTAGCAAGAATGAAGCTGAAAGAGAAAATACAGCTAAAGCTTTATTAAATAAAGACTTCCGTTTAGCTATTCAACATTCTATGGATAGAGTTGCTTATCTATCTCAATCAGCACCACTTGAAGTTGCTACTCAAACATTACGTAACTTAAATAACTTCCCTGAAATCGTTGTAAACTCTAAGGGTGAAACTTATGGTAAATTAGTTGAAAAAGCTTATCAAAAATTAACTGGTAAAGAAATTTCATTAGCTGATGGCCAAGATCCATTCCTAAATAAAGATTTAGCTTTAGAACATATTAATAAAGCTAAAGCAGCTGGTATTAGCTTCCCTGTGACTTTAGACCATGTATTTATTAATGAAGGTTCTGAAGTTTATACAAACCGTGCTAGATCAATTAAGGAATCAATCGAAAAGAATACTGATGGTCAAATTCTTGTTAATATAATCGGTTTACCAAAAGATGAAGTTTATCGTATCGCATATCGTTCACACGATCCAGCAGAACAAGATTTCGACTTTAATACTTTCTCAGGATGGGGTCCTGACTACTCTGACCCTAAGACTTTCGCAGATATTTACCGTTCTGATATTAACTCTGCTTATCTAAGTAAACTTGGTTTATATCCAGAAGGTGAAAATGCACAAAGTGATACTGTAATTAAGACTATTGGTCTTGATAAGTATACAGCGTTAGTTAAAGAAGCTGATAAAGAAGTAAATGATCTTGATAGAAGATATGAATTATATGCTGAAGCTGAAGCATTCTTTCTATCAGAAGGTTTATACATCCCAACTTCACAACAAACAAGAGGCTTTGTAGTTTCTAAGTTTGTACCTTTCCAATCTGCAAGACAAAATAGATCACTTGTAGGTAATTCTAGTTACAAGTTTAAGAATGTTAAGGTTCAAGCTGAAATTGTTACTAAGGCTCAGTATGAAGCAGCTAAGGCTGAATGGGAATCAAAATTAGCTAAATAATTATCATTTAGCGATATAAATATGATACAATATTGAAACTAAGAGATTTAATATCTCTTAGTTTCGTCTTGTATAGATAAAGGTTGGTGAATCATGAAGAGTTATATATTTGGACGTCTCATACGTTCTATTATTTCGATATTTATCGTTGTTTCCATTGTTGTATTAATGGTTTTTTTAGGTTTACCTGAGGATTACATCTTTAAAAACGACCAAATCCTTACTAAACTTGGGGGTAAAGTCGATGAACAAAACAACTATAAATATGGAAAGTTAAAACAGTTAGGATATTCTGATTTCCTTATCCAAAATGAAATGTGCATACTTAGTGATGATTTTAATGCCTGCATGGATCCAAGTAGCGCTAAGGCTAAGGAAATTAAAGACTTATACATTTCAAAAGGCTATACAGTACAAGACTATGTAAAGCGTAGTGGCTTTTTTGCGGTTAAACGCTATAATGCTTTTGAAATATTATTAAATTTCTATACTCGTTTTATTCAAATAGATCATCCTAATAAAATTCAAGATCCAAATAATCCTGATTTAGAAAGAAAAATTGAATTCACCTTAGATCATAATGGTATTCCGGCAATAAGATGTTCGGGTTGTGATAATCGCTACCTTTTATACTTTGACACATCATTCCCATTTATTCATCAAAACTTTATTTCTTTTGATTTAGGATATTCGCATCCGACCTATGCTAATATTAAGACTTTTAATGTAATTACTAATGGTCAAGGTAATTTAAAGAATAAGGAAGTTACCTTTGAAACTGGAGTAGTTCAAAGTTCAGCAATTAATCTTCATAAGTGTAGATATCGTGATGCTGATTCTATCACAAGACTTGATCGTAATAAGTTTAATTCTAATTATGCCGATTGTAAGAATAATTATACTTCACCATCAATGATTGGTACATCTTATATCTTTGGTATTTCTTCATTAATTTTTGCTTATTTAATAGCTATTCCAAGTGCTATTTATATGGCTCGTAAAAGAGGAAAATGGCAAGATAAAATCGGTATTATTTATATCAATATTATGATCGCAGTACCATCACTAGCTTTTATCTTTTTCGCAAAATCAATAGGTCATTTCTTCGGTCTACCTGAAAAATTTGGACAATTAGGTTTTAATGATATTAGATCATATATCCAACCAATTATAATTTTAGGTTTATTATCAACAGCAGGGCTTATGATTTGGGTGCGCCGCTATATGATCGACCAAGCTAATTCGGACTATGTTAAATTTGCTAAGGCTAAGGGTCTTAATGAAAAGGAAATTTTTAATAAGCACATATTTAGAAACGCTATTATTCCGCTTGTTAATGGTATTCCAGGTTCAATCATCTTAGCAATTTCAGGTGCGCTTATTACCGAAACTATTTTCGGTATCCCAGGTATGGGTAAAATGCTACCTGATGCTATTAATGCTGGTAATAATACAATGGTAATCACCCTTGCTTTAATCTATACATCACTATCGATTTTCTCATTATTAATCGGTGATATCTTAATGTGTTTTGTAGATCCACGTATTCAATTAAATAATAAAGGAGGTAGTCGTTAATGGAAGATTTGTTTCAAATTGTTGGTATCCAAAATAAAGATAATGAAAGAATAGCGGCTCCTCGTTACTCATATTGGCGATCTGTATTTAGAAGATTCTTTTCTTCTAAGGTTGCGATAATAATGCTTGCGATAATTATTGTTGTAATTATTATGTCAATCATTCACCCTTTAATTTCAGGATATAATCATGACTTTGTGCCGCATATTAATGATCGTAGCTATCATTATTTAAAACCTAGCCTTGAGCATTTATTTGGTACTGATAATGTTGGTCGTGATATGTTTGGAGCACTTTGGACAGGTACTCGCAATTCTTTATTTATCGCATTTAGTGCTACTTTAATTACGGTGACTATTGGTGTTATTGTAGGTGCCTTTTGGGGTTATTCTAAGAAAATGGATATCATTATGATTGAACTTTATAATATCATTGCGAACATCCCTTTCACACTACTAGTTATTATCTTAATGTATATTTTAGGGCCTGGTATTAGACAGTTAATTTTTTCATTATCAGTTACATCATGGCTTGGAGTTGCTTATTTTATCCGTGTACAAGTTATGATCATTCGTGATCGTGAATATAATCTTGCATCACGTTGCCTAGGTACACCAATTAGTAAGGTTATCATCCATAATATCTTACCTTTCCTTATCTCAGTTATCGTAACGACTGTTTCAAGGGATATACCTGCTTTTATTTCATATGAAGTATTCCTATCATATCTTGGTATTGGTTTAGATGTTAAGACTCCATCATTAGGTGTTATGATTCAAAACTATGCCTCAGTTCTTAACTCAGTTCCACACTTATTCTGGTTACCTGTATTTGTAGGTGCTCTTATTTCAGTAAGTTTATATATCGTTGGACAAACCCTGGCAGATGCCTCTGATCCAAGAACACATATGATTTAGGAGGGATTATGGAAGAAAGAAAGATTATTTTAGAAGCAAAAGATATTATTGTTAAATTTAGAGTAAGAGAAAGAACACTTACTGCTATCCGTAATGTCTCACTAAAATTATATGAAGGAGAAACACTAGCAATCGTAGGTGAATCAGGTTCTGGTAAATCAGTCTTTACTAAAACCTTTACTGGTATGCTTGAAACTAATGGTGAAATTAATAATGGCGAAATAATTTTTGAAGGTAAAAATTTATTAGAAAATAAAACTGATGCTGATTGGGTTAAGATAAGAGGTAAAAAGATTGCGACAGTATTCCAAGATCCAATGACTTCACTTAATCCGGTTAGAACGATTGGTTCACAAATTGCTGAAGTTATTATTAAGCATCAGGGTTTAAGTAAGGCAGAAGCCAAAAAACAAGCCATCGATTTAATGACTAGGGTTGGTATTGCTAATGCTGAAAAAAGATACGATGAATATCCTTTTATGTATTCAGGTGGTATGCGTCAGCGTATTGTTATTGCGATAACTCTTGCATGTCGTCCTAAAATCTTAATCTGTGATGAGCCAACCACAGCTTTAGATGTTACAATTCAAGCGCAAATAATTGAATTAATTAAGGAACTTTCTAAGGAATTTAAATTTACTACAATCTATATCACTCATGATTTAGGAGTTGTAGCAAATGTTGCAGATCGCGTTGCGGTTATGTATGCTGGTCAAATTATTGAAGAAGGTAGTGTTGAAGAAATCTTCTATGAGCCAGCTCATCCATATACCTGGGGCTTATTATCATCACTTCCACAGTTAGGTGAGAAGGGTGAAGAATTATATGCTATTGAAGGTACTCCACCATCACTATTTGAAGAAATCAAAGGGGATGCTTTTGCTCCTCGTAATCCATATGCCATGAAAATTGATTTTGAAATGGAACCACCTATCTTTAAAATAAGTGAAACACATTATGCTAAAACTTGGTTATTAGATGAAAGAGCTCCAAAGGTTGAAAAACCTAAGGCTATTAGAAATCTTCATGAAAAATTATTAAGACTTTACTCAAAGGAGGTATCTAATGGATAAGCGTGAAGTAATCTTAAGTGTCAAAGATCTTAAAGTTAGTTTTAGAAATGGTCGTAAAAACTTTGAAGCAGTAAAAGGTGTAAGCTTTGATGTTTATAAAGCAGAAACCTTCTCCTTAGTAGGTGAATCAGGTTCTGGTAAAACAACCATTGGTAGAGCTATTAATCGTATTAATCCTAGTAGTGGTGATATCTTTTTTGAAGGTGAAAAGATTAATGGTAAGATTTCAAAAACTTTAGATAAAAATGTTATTCAAAATATTCAAATGGTCTTTCAAGATCCAGCTGCAAGTCTAAACGAACGTGCTACTATCGATTATATTGTTTCTGAAGGTTTGTATAATTTTAAATTATACAAAGATGAAGCAGATAGGCAAAATAAGGTGGTTAAGGCATTAGAATCAGTAGGATTACTAGAAGAACATGTAACTCGTTATCCTCACGAATTCTCAGGCGGTCAAAGACAACGTATTGGTATTGCTAGAGCGATGGTTATGGAACCTAAGTTACTAATTGCTGATGAACCAATTTCAGCTCTTGATGTATCAATAAGAGCACAGGTTTTAAATCTTTTAAAGAAATTCCAACAAGAAAAAGATTTAACTATCATCTTTGTAGCTCATGATTTATCAGTTGTTAGATATATATCGGATCGCATTGCTGTAATTCATAAGGGTCGTATTGTGGAGTTAGCTCCAACTGATGAACTCTTTAAAAACCCACTACATCCTTATACTAAATCATTATTATCAGCTATTCCTTTACCTGATCCTAAAATAGAAAAAGCTAAGGAATTAGTATCATATACAGAAGATGTGCATGATTATAGTAGTGATTTGCCTAAGTGGTTTGAAATAAGACCAGGACATTATGTTTGGGCAAATGATGCTGAAATTAATGAGTATAAAAAACAATTAAAAGATTAATTTAAGGTCTTTAATAGGACCTTTAATAATAAAAAGAAAATTTTGTGCTATAATCAAAGTATGGCAGAAAAAAATTTTTTAGATGAGATGGTTAGTGATAAACCAGATAGTTTTAAGGAAGAAAAATTAATTCCAATTCAAAGAGAACATAATTTTAAAAAGTATATTGGTTTAATAATTGCTTTAATTGTGTTAATTGTTTTAATTATCGGAATATTTTTCTTTATTAATAGACCTAATATAACAATGGAAGATTTTGTTGGCAAAAGCAAAACAGATTTAACAAATTTCCTAAGACAAAATCGGATCGATGCTAATGGAGTTGTTTTTAGTGAAGAATATTCATTAGATCATGATAAAGATATTGTAATTAGTCAAAGTGTTAGTGCTAATAGTAAAATTAGAAGTAATGCTAAACTTAATTTTACGATCTCTAAAGGTCCCAATCCAGCTGATCCAATAAAGGTTCCTAGTGATCTAAAAGAATTAAAACTTGCTGAAATTAGAGCTTGGATTAATGATAATAAGATTACTGGAGCAAGGATAAGGCTTGAAAATAGTGATGTTATTCCTAAGGATAGCGTAATTGAAATTTCTAAGGATTTAAGTGAGCTAGGTGACTATAAAAGAGGTGACGATTTAGTTATTAAAGTATCACGAGGTCCTAAAGATAGGGGTGAAATTGTTATTAGTAAAGCTGAAAGTTATTTAGAATATGAAAATTTTGCGAAAAGAAATAATTTAAAGATTAATAAACAGGAAGCTTTTTCTGATACTATTCAAATTGGTGGTGTAATTGAGGTTATTCCAAAACCTGGAAGTATTATTAAGGAAGGTGAAACAATTAATGTTTACATTTCAAAGGGTAAAGCTTTAATTGTTCCTAATTTTATCGCTATGACTAAGAGTGAATTTGAAGAATTTACTACAAGACATAGTGAATTTAATATTTTCAAAAAAGAAATTTATTCAGATTCTACAAATTATATTATTAGTCAATCGATAAAAGAAGGCAGTGCTATTGATAGTAAGGAATTAATAACAGTAGCAGTAAATAAAGGTAAATTTAATCTTAAAGAAATTGGTAATAGTATAATCGGGATGAATCTTTATGACTTAAATAAAGCCTTTAATCTTGCGAATGAAAGTGGTTATGATATAATTGCAGGTGAATGGCATAGTGGTGGTGTATATTCTAGGGAATATGAAAAAGATCAAATTTTATCTTATCGCTGCGTAGTTCATCCTAGTGATACACCAATAAGCTGTGATAATGATTTACCTAAGCATGCTAGAATATTAGTAACTCTTTCAAAGGGTAAAATTTATAACTTAGAGCTTAATGATATAAATGAATTCGTAAGTAAATTAAGTTCTATGAAGGTTAATTTTACTTCTGAAAATAAAGATTTAACATTGATAACTAAAATTATTATTGATCATCCTAGTGAAGAAAAGGCTAGGTATGAAATAAATGTAAATAATCAAGTTATTGATAATCAAAGTATTGATATTTATGAAGGTTCTAGTATCATTTTGAGATAGGAGGAAAGATGAATTTTTTAAATCGTGCAATCAAAAATATCTTTAGGTCTGTAAATAAAAGTATAATTTTATTACTAACCTTCTTTATGATTGGTAATTTTGTAATTATTGGCTTAAATATAAGCCAAGCTACTAAGAATGCTAAAACAGCTGTTATTAAAAAATTAAATCCCGTTGTTAAAGTTAGTTTTGATTATCAAAAATGGATTCAAGAACTTCAAACAAGCGAGGATAATGAAGCATTTATGAAAGAAAATCCGTCTACAATATCTAAGGACATATTAGATAGTATTATGGCTGATGAAAGAGTTGTAGCAAGTGATGCTAATTTTAGATTAGCTGCTAGTTATTTAAAAGATCTTAAATCATATATACCAGATGAAATAAAATTCCAAAGAGAACAAAGGGAAGGTGAAGAAATTTTTACACCTTCTTCAAATACTATAAAGCTTATTGGAACTTATAAATCGATACCTATAGATTTTAGATTTAATAAGGCTAATATAGTTGAGGGTCGTGAATTAACTTTAGATGATGAAAATAATAAGAATATGGTTGCAGTAGTCTCTAAAGAATTTGCACAGTATAATAATTTAACTTTAGGATCAAAAGTTGCTGTTAGTGATATTACTGCTCAAAGAATTTTAGCCTTTATAAAGTCAGATGATATAATGTCAGCCGGTGAATCACCTAGCGAATTACTTAACGCAGGTGAAGAAGCGATTAGTAAGTATCTTTATGATAATTTAAATGTTGATTATTCTAAGACCTTTGGTGAATTTGAAATAGTTGGTATCTATGA
>JAEWGY010000038.1 GCA_023388035.1 Bacillota bacterium
TTATTATTTTTTGTTCCTTAGATAAATTCATCTTAATTATATATTCCCTTCTGTAATAATTCGCTTAAAGTATAATTTTCCGTTTTATAATCAGCCGGGTTAATTCTAAACTCCGATGCTAAAATACCATTAATTGCTTCATCTATCTTTTTAAAGGTGTAATATTTTAAATAAGTTACTAGATCATCATCATTTTCCTTTAAATTATCATCCTTTTTAATTTCTTCTTTAGTGAATTTTGTACTAAGCTTTTTAATTTCACTAAACTCTTCTTTAAAATTTAAGCCATTAAAATTAAAATTAGGTTTATTATCAATACTACCCAAGATAAATAAGTAATCTTTAGAACTTGAAGTTTTCATAATCTCAGCCTTATTTGAATCATTCTTAAGATTCAAATAATAAACTCCTGCAATTTCCTTTTCTAGTTCGTAAGAAGCAATAAGTGCATAAAAAAATAATTGTAAGCTATTATTTTCGATGATATCACTTTTGGTAAGCTTATGATTACTAGACTTAAAATCGATTATTAATAATTGTTTTTCATCTTGTCTTAAATAATCAATTTTAGCATTAAAGTAATATTCACTAAAGTTAAAACTACGCTTTTTATCATAGCTAATTAATGCACTATCTGCGACATCTAATAAACCATCTTTTTCATAAAGATAGAAATTTTGATCTTCCTTAAAACAATAATTTTCAATTTTATATTCATATTTAGCAGGATCTTTAAAATAATGATCTAATTCACTTAGTTTAAGCTTCATTTCCCTTACTCTATTAATCATTATTTCCTTAAGTACATCAATTGTTTTATGATAAGCTGGATATTTTTCTTTTAAATCCTTTATATCTTCCTCTAGTTTAAGATCGCCTTTTTCTAAATAGGAATGAAAAATCATACCTAAACTAATATTATCTTTATTAAAATTATATCTATTTGAAAGTTTTAATAAGTATTTTAAATAAAAATTAAAATTTGATTCAAGATAATCTTCAATAGCTGAAATAGAAAAACTAATCTTATCATTATTTTTTTGAAGTTTTTTAGCGATTACTTCCCTGCTTAGTTTAATTTCTAAGGCTTGATCAAGACGGGAAGTATTGATATCGTCTTTAATAAAATTAACCTGAAGTTTTTGATCATTAAAATCAGAGATAATTGTACTAGGAATAATTTCATTAGCACTAAAGTCCATATGTGCTTCATAAAAATAGATTTCTTCATAAGTTTTTAATAATTCATAATTATTTTTATAATAACTAAGTTTTTCAGCTATCTGCTTATCATCATATATTAAATCATCCGCAAAAAAAGGATCCTTATTAACTGCTGGGAAATTATCTAAATTAGCTCCGATTATAACTAGCTTTTTCTTACTATAATCTAGACTATTAAAATTATGTATCGTATTTTTATTTTCATTTAAATTAAAATCAAGTTTAGCTAAATCAGCTGCCAAGATGTTTAAATATTCCTTTTTAAGATAATCACTATTAGTTTCTAAATAATTTTTAATAATAATTAAATATTCTTCCTTAATTTCTTGAATTTTTAAAAAGTTAAAGAGAAGTTTTACATATTCTTTTAAGTCATAAATCTCACTTATAATAGTATCCTTAGTAAAATTTGATTTATAAAACTCAAGACAGTCCTTATTAAAAAGATAATTATCTAATAGTAGTAAAAGTTCACTCGCTTTCTTTTCATAATTTAATATTAATTTTTCTAAAATTATATTAAGACTATGATCAGTTTTAATAACTATTTCACTGCTCTTATTAAAGTCCTTATGGAAGTGAAATTTTAATAAGCTATAATAATTTTCGTCAAGACAAATAAGATCATAATCATGATGATTACTAGTATTGAGCTTATTAATAAGATTCTTAATTAAAAATTTAGGATTTAGATACTTATTGCGAAAAAGCTTACTTTCTTTACTTAATGTAGGATTTATTCTTTTTATCTTAGGATATTTATTAATAAAATAATTATCTTCATAGCTATCAATATTACGATAATAGCTAATTATTATTTCTTTATTTTCATACTGCTTATGAAATAGTTTAAGACCATATTTACACTTTTCAATTAGGCTATCCAGAATTAAACTAAGCTCATTATCAATAGCTAACTTGGTGTGATCAAGACTAAAAAGATTAATTTTTAAAATCAAATTATTAAGTGAACTAAGAAAAATAGGACTTTGATAGATCTTTTTGTTACTAAGACCTTTTTTCCTTAATGCCTTATCTAAATGATAATAAAGGCTAAGATTAGAATTGAATTTAAAATGATACTTGGTATATAAATTATCTAAGGACATAAATTCATAGTCAAATAAAATAGCCTTACTATTTTCCTTAAAATATTCTTTTAGTAAATTATGTTCATTTAGCTTATCACAGATAATGATTTTTTTCATAATAATATTATAACTAAAAATAAGAACTTAATTAAGTTCTTATTTATTAGCTTTAACAATATTCACGATTCCTACTGCCTTCGCATCGTTTGCATTTTCCATATTATAATAAATCGTGAATTCATCACCTTTTTCAAGATTGTATGATTTAACTAAATCATCTAAGATAATCGATAATAGCGTCTTATTATCTTCTTTAGATACACCATAAACGATTTGATCTTTATAAAAACCCTTAACTAAATAAGTGCCACTTTTTTCATAACTAGCACTTGTAGGATCAAACTCCTTAACTGCTTGAGTTTCTTTTTTACCTGAGCAAGCAAATAAGCTACAAGAAATTAATAGTACGAATAAAATTTTAAATGCCTTCATTATTTCACCTCTTCTTTTCTTCTAAATTTATTAACAGCTTTAAGGACCATAAATAAGACAAAGGCGATCATTAAGAAATGGATAATTTGACTAATTACATTACCATAGCGGAAATTAGCTACACCTATTCTTAATACTAGATTACTAAAATCAGCATTAAATAATAGACCGATTAAAGGATTGATAAGATCTGCTACTACTGAATCAACGATATTCTTAAAGGCAGTACCAATCACAATTCCGATTGCCATATCCAAAACATCACCTTTAGATATAAATTCCTTGAATTCATTTACAAAACTTTTCATTTTTCCTCCCTTTGGTTCCAAATAAAATTATATCATGAAAAATATAATAAAAAAAGATGTTATAATAATTTTAAAGGAGAAACTATGGCAAAAAAATATTATCTAAGCACTTCTATTGTCTACGCCTCTGCTAAACCTCATGTTGGAA
>JAEWGY010000040.1 GCA_023388035.1 Bacillota bacterium
AACCATACCTTTCTTTATTATTAATAAATATCAGCTTTATTCTATCTATAATCTTTCTATTTTTATCATCTTTATCTGTTTTAGATAAAGTGTAATAATATACCGATTTAGCTAATCCAGATATTTGTAGAAGAATCTTTAATGGATATATTAGCCGAAGTTCTTTAACAACACTTACTTTTTCTTCTGCTCTTGATTCTTCCTTTGCTTAAACAACGGCTCTCAATTTTTTTGAGTATTCTAACTCAGCCTTTAAATATAAATTTTCTTCTTCAAGTCTTTTGATTTTCTCATCTTTTGTTTCGTATTTCTTTTTCTTACTAACTTTAGGCATTGTTGGGCGACCTTTCTTTCGTTAAGCGATATTATAATTGTTTTCTTTATATTTTTTTATCCAATTATAGGGCAATCCTTTACTAGAAAGACCCACATCAATTGATACCGATTTAATACTTTCTTTACCTATAAGAATTCTATTAATAATTTCTTCTTTTTGATAAGGAGAATAATAATTATTAAAATCTTTTTTTACTATTTTCAATCCATGCTTATCTATTAGTCGTATTAAATAATTAATATTTCCTTCATTAACTTTATATTTTTTAGATAAATATGATATTTGTTTCCCTTGTTTTCTTAATTTATAAATATTTACTTTATCTTCATAACTTAATTTACTCATATAAAAACCCCATTTCTATGTCCAAGAAATGGGGTTCATATCAAAGGCTGTCTTTTATTACTTATAAATATTGAATAATTATTTGTTTTTAGCATTTCTTTCATTTCTTTCTTTAATTGAACAAAGGCAGCCACAATAATCTTGATGATATAAATTATAAATATCATTTAATTCTTTATTTTTTAGGGAACCATCATCCTTTTTAAAGTCAGAAAATAGAAATGGTATGTCATACTGTTTTTCAAGTTCCATACCTAATTCATTAATATAATTTGAATTCTTATGCCTTGAAATAGACATTATGGTTGAAAAGTAATCAAACTTATTATTTGCTGCATATTTTGCAGCATTATTCATTCTGATTCCATAACATTTAAAACAGCGTAGACTTCCTTCTGGTAGATGCATTAAGTTTTTCATTTGTCTTAAATAGAATTTATGATCATAGCCTGGTACAATTAGTTTTATATCCAGTTTTGATTTTAAAATAAATTCTTCAATCGCTGCTAATCTTTTATAGTATTCTTCCTCTGGATAAATATTTGAATTATCATAGTAGACACTAACATCAAAATATTTTGAAAGATAGGTTAAGGGATAAATACTACATGGTCCACAGCAGGCATGAACTAGAAGTCTTTTTTTAGAATCTAAACTTTTTATTTGTTTTTTAAATAAATCTAAGTATTTACTCATTGTTTATAAACATACTATCACCAAAGGAGAAGAAACGGTATTTATTTTTAATTGCGTGTTCATAAGCCTTTAGGATATCCTTTCTATTATAAAATGCACTAATCATCATTATTAAACTTGATTTAGGTAAGTGGAAATTAGTTATTAAAGCATCTATAGCCTTAAATTCATAGGGAGGATAAATAAAAATATTAGTTTCATGAGTGCTAGCTTTAAACTGACCATATCTAGCAATATTGTCTTCTAAAACTCTAGTTGAAGTTGTACCAACGGCAATAATTCTTCTACCTTCTCTTTTGGCTTCATTAAGTATTTCAGCACTTTCTTGACTTAAATCATAATATTCATAATGCATTTTGTGCTTAGTTATATCTTCGCACTTAACAGGCATAAAAGTCCCCATCCCAACATGCAAACATAATTTACAGATGATAATGCCCTTAGCTTTAATTTTTTCTAATAAATCTTCACTAAAATGTAAACCAGCAGTAGGACAAGCTGCTGAGCCGTAATGCTTAGAATAGACATTTTGATAACGACTATCATCATCTAATTGTTTTTTTATATAAGGTGGTAAAGGGGTATGACCAATTGATTCTAAAACCTCAAGTAAAATTCCTTCATATTCAATTTTAAATTCTCTTATTCCTTCTTCTAAAACCTTAGTGCAACAAGCTTTAATCTTATCAGCTATGTTTATTATCGTTCCTAATTTAATAACCTTTGCATTACCACATAAGCAGCGCATAAAGCTTTTATCATATTTCAGAATCAATAATTCAACCTTAGCTTTGGTTTCTACTTTTTCACCAAATAATCTAGCAGGAATTACTTTGGAATCATTTAAAACTAAAACATCACCTTTTTTAAGATAATCAATAATATTATAAAAATATTTATCTTCTAATTCATTAGTATTTTTATGGACCACTAATAATCTTGAATGTTCTCTTTGATCACTGGGATATTGAGCTATTAATTCATTATCTAAGTTAAAATCAAAATCACTAAGTTTCATTAAAATCCTCTTTCACCAAATTGATATTTTTCTAAGATAGCTTTTTTAAATTCTAGAAAACGTCCTTCCTTAATTGCTTTTCTAGCATTTTCACTTAACTTAAGTAAGAAATTTAGATTATGAATAGACATCAGTCTTAAACCTAAACCCTCATTACAACGGAATAAATGATTTAAATAAGCTTTAGTATAATTACGACAACACTCACAATCACACTCGTCATCTAGTTTAGAATAATCATTTTTATAAATTGCTTTTTTAATATTAATGCGTCCTTTACTAGTCATTAAACTACCATGTCTTGCGATTCTGGTAGGTAAAACACAGTCAAACATATCAACGCCACGCTCTATTCCTTCTAAAATATCATTAACTGCTCCAACCCCCATTAAATAGCGAGGTTTATCAGATGGTAAATGCGCAATTGATAAATCAATCATTTTATACATCGTAATCTTATCTTCACCAACTGAAGTACCACCTATTGAATAACCATCAAAATTCATTTTAACTAATTCTTTAGCACAATATTCTCTAAGATCAGGGTATTCACCACCTTGAACAATACCGAAAAGAGCTTGATCATTTTTTTGATGAGCATCAAGGCCTCTTTTTGCCCATCTAAGTGTTCTTTCAACACTCTTTTTAGCATAATCATAATCAGCTGGATAAGGAATGCATTCATCAAAGCTCATAGCAATATCTGAACCTAGGTTCTTTTGAATTGTGATTGCTTTTTCAGGAGATAAAAAAAGTGAACTACCGTCTAAATGTGATTTAAAATAAACACCTTCTTCACATATTTTACGTATTTTAGAAAGGGAGAAAACTTGGAAACCACCACTGTCTGTTAAAATGGGGCCACTATAATTCATAAATTTATGTAAACCACCAGCATCCCTAACGATTTCATCACCAGGCCTTAACCAAAGGTGGTAAGTATTAGAAAGAATTATTTTTGAATTGATATTTAAAAGATCCTCAGGACTTAAAAATTTAACTGTTGCTAGAGTTCCTACTGGCATAAAAATAGGAGTTTCCACCTCTTTACCAAATACATTAAGTTTACATACTCTAGCTTTAGAATTAGGATCCTGATGAGTCACTTCAAGCTTAAAATTTTTCATAATAATATTATAATCTATTTTATATCCAATTGATTAAAGCATTATAAAATAGTAAAATATTTAAAAAGGAGTTGTTATGCAATTTATCGAAAATAATCCAACTTTAGTGATTTTTATTTTAGTAATTATCATCATTATTGCCACTGCAATTATTATCTATAATCTTAAAAATGCCCAGTCAAAGGCGAAGCTTAAGGATGTTAATGTACGTTATACCAATCTTGAGTCTTATCCCTTAGCCTTTAAATTAGATAGGGCTAGTGTTGTTT
>JAEWGY010000088.1 GCA_023388035.1 Bacillota bacterium
ATTAATACTAGTTGTTGTTTTTCCGACCCCACCCTTTTGATTGGCGATTGCAATTACTTTAGCCATTTTTCTTTACTCCTTTGATATTAATAATAACTTTATATGAATCTTCAAATTCTTTTTCTTGGTAAGAAGTATTCAGTCCTGAATTTTCAATTAACTTATAAGCTTTTCTAATAGTATTTAAAGCTGCAAGTGGCGCTGAATTAACTATTAAACGCTTCTTTGAACCGCTTAAATCCTTAATCAATTTTTCTGTTTTCGCAACCGTTAACTCTTCCTTAATAACGGCCTTAAAAATCTTTTCGATTAAATCATCAGGTGCTTTAAGCAAAGCTCTTCCATGTCTTTCACTTATTTTAGTATCTTTAATTGCTTGTTTGATATGATCGGGTAATCTTAATAATCTAATTTTATTTGCAATAGCAGATTGTGAATAATTAAGTCTTAAGGCTATTTCTTCTTGAGTTAAATCATGTTCTACCATTAGTCTAAGAAAAAAATTAGCTTGATCAATAGCATTTAAATCTTGATATTTATAATTATCAAAAAGTTTTAATTGCTCTATTTCTTCATCATCAAGAATAAAACAGGATACTGTTTTAAAATCATTATAAATGCAGGCTAAAAGTCTTTTTAGACCTTCGATTAAAATATAATGATCTTTTTCTTTCTTAACTTTAATTGGATTTAACAAATCTGAATCCTTAATACTTTTACAAAGATATAAAAATTTAGGATCATTTTCATTAAAATTTCGTTTTGAATAGCTTATTTCATTTATGGGAATACTTATAATCTTCATAGTGGTTTCCTTTTGATTTGACTATAATTACGGGGATATTTGGGATGTGTTTTATTTTTTTTATTGATTAAAGCATTAATTCTGGTATTATCATCATAATGCTCTGTATTAATTTTAATTAATTCTAAATTTAATTCCTTAAACGCCTTATCACAGGCTAAAAGCTCTTCCTTACCATTTTTACCTCTAAGAATCAGTAATTTAGCATTGATTTTAGCTAAAGGAGTTAAAAGTTCTAAAAGTATATTTAAAGGGGCAACAGCTCTAGCGCAGACAAAGTCAAAATATTCTTTATAATCATTTAATTCTTCAGCTCTTTTATTAATTATGGTTGCGGAAAGCTCTAATTTTGCGAGTAATTCTTTTAGGAATTCACAGCGTTTACCATTTGCTTCAATTAAATATAGATCAATATCTGGCCTCACTATCTTTAAAACAACACCAGGAAAACCTGCTCCTGTACCAATGTCTGCAAGTTTATTATCGATTTTAATGAGTTTTAAAGTCAGTAAAGAATCATAAAAATGCTTAGTGAAGATTTCATCATAATCGGTAATAGCAGTTAAATTCACTTTTTGGTTGTAGTCTATTAAAAAGTTAGCATACTCATCGAATTGTTTGAGCATTGTAGGTGTTAATTCAATTTCAAGCTCAGTTAATAAATCTTTGATTTTAGCAATATTCATCCACAATATTATAACAAATTATAAGTCTTATAGATACCTTAAGGAAAGAATAAGTTAGTTTGAAAATGTTTAACTATCATAAAAGATTAATAATAGAGTTATGTAGATTATTCACAAATAAAAAAGACTAAAACCTTATATAGGAATTAGCCTTTAAAGATCTTTATAAATAATATTTCTTATTTACACTTAAATCGTCATTTAATTCATAAACTAATGGTTTACCAGTAGGAATTTCTACTGCCATAATTTCATCATCACTAAGTTTATCTAAGTGTTTCACTAGAGCTCTTAATGAGTTACCATGAGCTGCAACTAAAACATTTTTATTTTGTTTTAACTGTTTAACAATAGTGTCTTGATAGAAAGGAAGTACACGTTCTAAGGTAATCTTTAAATTTTCACCCATCGGAATATCATTTTCATCAAGTAGGGCATAAGCTGGATGCTTAGTTGAAGATCTTTCATCATCTTTTTCTAAAAGTGGTGGTAGTGTATCATAGCTACGACGCCATAATTTAACCATATCATCACCGTATTTCTCAGCTGTTTCAGCTTTATTTAAACCTTGTAAAGCACCATAATGTCTTTCATTAAGACGGTAAGTTTTATATTCAGGAATATATAATTGATCTGAATTTTCTAAAATATAATGTAGTGTTTTAATTGCACGTTTTAAAACAGAAGTATAAGCTACATCAAATTTAAAACCTGCCTCTTTTATTTTAACACCAGCTTCACTAGCCTGTCTTACTCCTTCATTTGAAAGATCAACGTCCATCCAACCAGTGAATTGATTTTTAAGATTCCATTCACTTTCACCATGTCTTACTAATACTAATAGTTTCATATCTTTCTCCTTTTTTTATAATTATAACAAAATAGTAATTTTATCACAAATCAATTTTAGCAATCCTTGCAATCTCTTTAACAACACTATTATCATCATTACTACCGATGATTTTACTTGCTAATTTAAGAATATCATCATGAGCATTGCTAACTGCAAAGCTATTTTTAAAATATTTAAATAATTCTAAATCATTTAAATGATCACCGAATACATAGATATTACTATGATCGATTTTTTTAATTTCCGCAAGCTTCATTAAGGCCTGTGCTTTATTACTGCCTAATTTGTTAATATCAACCCAATCCTTAGCTGAAATAGTTATCTTTAAAACATCCTGAAAATCTTTTAAAAGCTCATAAACTTCAGTGATTTGTTTTTCACTAATAATAGCAATTTTAATGATTTCAATATCAGCATTAAGGATATCTTCTTTGTATATATAATTAGGATAATAATTATCAATATTTTTTAGAATGTAAGGATCATTACTCATTTTATCGATATAAAATTTATTATCACTAGCACAATAGACGTGTTGCGCATAGTCTAAATCCCTGATTCTAGCAACAGCTTTTTTTAAAAGTTCCTTATCAATTACTTCTTTAATAATTTCCTTATTGTGATAGAAAACATTTGATCCATTATCACAAATTAAAATCATCTTATCTAAATAAGTATTAAATAATGTAGCTAAATTAGCGTAGGATCTACCTGAAACAATGCCGAAAGTAGCATTTTGTGAATTAAGTTTTTCAATCAGCTTATTAATATTTTGGGGTAATCTTTTATTAGAATCTAAAAGTGTACCATCCATATCACTTAAAAATATCTTCATTAATATTCCTTTCTTAAAGTACTTTTTATTATATCATAGCTATGATTAGGATCATAAATTAGTAATAATAAACACATTTACTGAACTTTTAAAGATTTTGAATACTGTCTTGGTGGTAATTTAAATTCCTTACTAAAGGCTCTTGAAAAATATTGAGGTGAAGTAAAACCTAAAAGTACCGATATTTCAGAAAGAGTATATTTTTCTTCTTTGATAAGATGTTTTGAGCGATTTAATTTAAGTTTATTTAAATAAGACTTAGGTGAAGTTTTTAAATTAACCTTAAATAGATTTTGAATACTGGTTTTAGAAAGATTAAATTCCTTACAGATATCACTGATTAATAGATGTTTTTCTAGATTCTTTTCCATATAATCGATGATTCTTGAAAGAGTCTTATTTTCATAGGTGCTTTGATAAGAAACATAACGGGAGTGAAATTTCTGATTAAAGTCATATCTTAAAAGTTCGATGATTAATAATTTTAGATAAGTTATTAATATGTCATTGTGATAAGGGAATTTATTGGAAATTTCACGAGTGAAGAAATTTAATAAGTCAATAACACTTTTAGAAACCTTGAAGATAGTATTTTTAATTAATGCAAACTCACTTTCATCCATATCGAAAATAATTGTAAGATATGAACAGGGTTTAGCTCCTAAGACTCTTTGCGCGTGAAATTCTTTTTTACCAAATAGGATTAATTGATGATCTGATAAGGTATAATGTTGATTTTCAATAGTAACCTCAAGTTTACCTGTATCAACATAGCAAAGCTCACAGAAATTATGTCTTTCACCTTCAAAATAATAATCTTTATCACGTACATTATAGTAATAGGTATAAATCTCATCAATGTTGAAACTATTATGAATTGGTTTATAAGCAAAATTATAATTTAAGCGTTTAATTTTAGTTTCAATTTTAGAGCTATATAATGATATTTTCGCAAATTCACTAATAGGTAGAATGTTGAAGTAAATTTTAGCATTTAAAAAGACGGTACCATGAATTACAAAGTATTCGATATTATTATCTTTACTAAGAACACAAAGTAAAGCGATCCCTTCCTCGCAGATGATGATTGTTTCATCGGGATAGGAATAAAGATTCTTGCTTTTTTTATTATGAACTTCAAACTTTGCGACTTCTAGATTTTTAATTAAATTATCAGAAATTTTTTTAGAATTCTTATAAGACCTACCATATTTAAGGAAATGAGGTCCACTTGTTTTAAGATACATCTTAGTAATATTTTATCGATAATTAAATAAAAAAGCAAATTGTTAATAATTATAATTTTTTTGTTTAAAAGTTTAAGTTTGGAAATTTAATTTATATTATCATTTAATTAAGCATTACGCTATAGGAGGTAAAAAATGCCAAATATCATTCTTACAAGAATTGATAACCGCCTTCTTCATGGTCAGGTTGCTACTCAGTGGAGTGGAGTATTAGGAATTAATCTAATACTTGTGGCCAACGATGATGTTGCGGGAAATTCTTTTAGACAGGGCTTAATGGATATGGCTGCACCTAGTTATGCTCAAACCCGTTATTGGACAATTGAGAAAACAATTAACACCATCCATAAAGCTTCTGAAGCACAAAAAATTTTCATCATCTGTGAAAGCCCTAGCGATGTTTTAAAACTAGTTGAGGGCGGTGTTCCGATTAAGGATGTTAATGTCGGAAATATGCATATGTCAGAAGGTAAAAGACAGGTTGCAACGGTTGTTGCAGTTGACGATGAAGATGTTAGGGCCTTTAAACGTTTACGTGAATTAGGAGTTAATCTTTTCATTCAAAGAGTTCCTGACATTGCTAAAGAGGATGTTGAAAATCTATTTAAATAATTTTTAGAGAGGATAAAATTTTATGATTACAGCAATTTTATTGGCACTATTCACATTCTATTGTGCAATAGACCAATTCTCGCTTACCGAAATAATTTATCGTCCTATCATAGCTGGTCCAATTTTTGGTGCCATTTTAGGTGATGTGAATGCTGGTTTAGTTTTTGGTGGGACTTTCGAATTAGCGATGGTAGGTAACTTACCAGTTGGTGGAGCACAGCCACCGAATGCAGTACTTGGTACAGCAGTTGGGGTTATGGCTTCAATTAATCTTGGCTTAAAACCACTTGAAGCTTTAGGTTTTGCCTTCATCTTTGCGGTTTTCGGTTCATATGTTGTTAATTTAGTATTCACATTAATGTCTGCAGTTTTAGTTAAGGCTGATAAAGCTGCTGAAGAAGGTAATCCAGCTGGTATAGCTCAGGTGAACTATATTTCAATGTTCTTCTTAGGTACCTTATTTGCAATTATCGCCCTTATTCCATTCTTCGCTGGTGAAGCAGTAAAAGAATCGCTAGAAGCATTTAAGAATGAACATGAATGGTTCCTTGTTGGTTTAGCTGCTGCAGGTGGCATGATGAGATATGTCGGTTTCGCAATTCTTATGAAAATTATGTTAGCTGGTGATATGTGGGGTATTTACTTTGCAGGATTTGCAGCTGCTGCAGTATTAGGTAATGTATCAGCAACTGCTGGAGCAACTTTACTACTCTGCGCTTTCATCGGTACAGCAATTGCTATTTATGACTACACACTTAATGTTAAGATTAAGAATAGCTTAGGTAACGGAGGAATGTCAGATGGAATCTAAAGCTTTAAAATATAGTGAAAGAACAACTTATACAAATACTAAGCCTTCTAAAGACTTACCGAAGAGTGTTCTTAATAATATGGCTGTTAAATCAATGATGCTTCAAGCTTCATTTAACTTTGAAAGAATGCAAGCTGCAGGTTGGTTATGGTCTATTTTACCAGGTTTAAAATTAATTCATGAAGATAAAGAAGATCTTAAAACTTCAATGACTCATAATCTCGAATTCTTCAACACTCATCCATTCTTAGTAACCTTTGTAATGGGTATTGTTTTAAATCTAGAACAACATAAAGTTGATATTAATACAATCCGCGCTGTAAGAACTGCAGCAATGGGTCCTTTAGGTGGAATTGGGGATGCTTTATTCTGGTTTACCTTAATTCCAGTTACTGCAGGTATAACTGCTAACTGGGCGATTAAAGGTGATGTTGCTGGACCAATTTTATATTTCTTAATCGCAATGGGTGTTCAAATGGCACTACGTTTCAGTTTAATGCATTGGTCTTATAAATTAGGTACAAATGCAATTGAAGTTTTAACTAGGAATTCTAAGGAATTTACTCATGCAGCTTCAATGCTTGGGGTATTCATTGTTGGAGCATTAACTTGTAACTATGGTGCTACTAGATTAGGTATCATTATTCCTAATGGTGATAAACCAGTTAATATTCAAGGTTTAATGGATGGTATTCTACCTGCTATGCTTCCTTTAGGTTTAACTTTACTTTGTTATTACCTATTAAAGAAAAAAGGCTGGAAACCTGTTCATTGTATCACTTTATTACTAGTAATTGGTTTACTAGGTGGCTTATTAGCAATTTGGCCAGGTGGATATAAACAAATTATTACCATGCCTTGGGTTAATAGTTAATAAGTTATTAATTTTAAAATTTGGCATTATTTATCTAAGGCTACATTATGTAGCCTTTCCTTTTTGACTATGTTAAAATAATAATGAGGTTTATATGAATAAAACAATAATAAATATCATCATTATCATTTCAATTTCACTTTTAATAACAGCAGGCTTTATTTTTATTAAAAGATTAATTTATGGTAAATTAGTAAGGTCGATTACTTATAATCAAAGTGAATATGAAAGACTTAAAAATAAAATTAGTACTAAATTATTTATTTCACGCTTTACGATTTTATTTCTTGATTTAAATTTAGCGATAATTCAAAATAATGTTGGAAGAGTTAATACTTTAATGAAAGAGATTAAACATTTTAATCCTAGTGATAATAAGGCTAAAATAATTTACAGCATGCTTTTTAATTATTATTTAAATACTAAGCATTATAAAGAAGCTAAGGAATGTTATGAAATAATCAAAAATCTTAAAGATGAGCAATTAGTTAAAGAAACAAAGCGCATGTATAATATCTTCATACTTAAAAATGATAAGTATTTAAATGAAATGATTAATGAATTAGAAGATATTGAAGAAAAGAATCGTTTCCCGCATGAATATTTAATTTCGATGATGTATAAAAATATTAATAATCATGAAATGGCTAAAAAATATGAGGACTTAGCTAAAAAGCACCTTGAAATGAGTAAATAGAATCTATTGATTCTATTTTTTTAAAAAATAAGTTAAAAACAAAAAAAATAAAAAAAGAATATGTTAAAATTATAGTGAGAAAAAAGGAGCAATTATGAAAAAAATATTAATATCAATACTTTCATTACTTGTTGTTTTTAGTACTTACTCAAGTCATAAGACTAATAATTTTGGTTTTACTATCAATGCTGAAGAAGAAGATAAAGATGCAATTATCGATAAAGCTAAAATGGAATTAAAAACTTTGCTTCAGCAACAAGAATATACTATGGGTAATTCCGAAAATACTGGTTATATTGATCAAGTTAGAGAAAAATTTAATGAGCTTTTTTTTAGATTTGATGATGTTCAAGATGCACAGAGAGCTAAACAATTAAGTGAAGAAGTCTTAAATGAATTTAAACAACATATTGAAAATGTTAAACACGAAGCTTATGAACATTCTGTAAATGCAGTTAAAACGCATATCAGAAATGGTAAAGAAAGATCAAAACACCCTTTAGAAACAGGACCAATGTTCGATGAGTATGAAGCACAAATTCTAGCTCAAATTGATGAACGTCGTGAAGACTTTTCACAAATGGAACATATTTCTAAACCTCTTGCTACTTCTATCTATGATAAATTAGTTGAATTTGATTCTAAGGTTGCTACTGATAAATTACAAAAGAAAATCGAAGAATTAAAAAAAGATAATAATTATAGTGTAGAAAATAGCCAAAAACTTGATGAGCTATTAGAAAGCTTTAAAAATGATATAGCTAGTGTAAAACAAGGGAATTTTGACGAGTTAGATCGTAAATACCAAGCTGCTTTACAAAAGGCTGATGAAGTTGAAAAGAGTGAGGATGTTATAAAGCCAGTAGTTGGCGAAGGTGGCGCTGATAAGGAAACTGATACTGGTGTTAATCCTACTGGACCTACTGACACAACAGAACCAACTGTAGAACCAGAAGTTCCAACCGAAGAAGTGAGTGAGCCAGGTGAGGATGCAAAACCTATCGAAAAAGAAGAGGGTGAAGCAGAAGCGCCTAGGGAAGAAGATAAGGTAGTAGTTCCTGATGACGGACCTAAAGACCCTGATACAGTAGTTGTTAATCCTGGTGATAAGGAAAAAGAACCAGAAGTAACACCTAAGGAACCTGAGAGTGAAACTAGTCCTGAAGTTACACCTGATAAACCTAAAGAAGATAAAGAAAAAGAAGAAGCATTAGATCCAGCTTTAGAAAAGGCAAA
>JAEWGY010000045.1 GCA_023388035.1 Bacillota bacterium
GCATACATATCAGTATTATCACCAATAATTTTAATAGATGATTTATTAGCACTAACTGTACCATCTGATCCTAAACCGTAGAATAAGCATGTTGTAGCATCAGAACTATTTTCAAATTCATCATCCACTTCAAGTGATAAATGAGTAACGTCATCGACAATACCAATAGTAAATTCTTCTTTTGGATTGTCTTTTTTAAGTTCTTCATAAACTGCTTTGATTTGTGCTGGATCAGTATCTCTTGAACTTAAACCATAACGACCACCGATGATCTTATAATCACCACCTTTTAGAGCGTATAAAACATCTAAATATAATGGCTCTCTAGCACCTTGCTCTTTAGTTCTATCTAATACAGCAATATTTTTAACTGTACTTGGAATTACAGCTTTAAGATACTTAGTAGAGAAAGGACGATATAAATGACATTTAACGACACCGAGTTTTTCTCCTAAACTATTTAAGGTATCAATGGTTTCTTTAATAGTTTCAGTAACTGAACCCATCGCAATAATGATTGATTCAGCTTCATTATGACCATAGTAAGTAAATGGAGCATATTCCCTACCAGTATGCTTAGAAATTTCTTTCATATAATCATTTACGATATCAGGAATTGCATCATAAATTGGGTTTTGAGCCTCTAATGCAGGGAAATAAATATCATCATTTTCAGCACCACCACGAGTAACAGCGTTTGAATGTGGATTTAATGCATTTTTACGATATTTTTCTAAAGCTTCTTTATCTACTAATGATTTTAAATATTCTTGATCAATAACTTCAATTTTTTGAATTTCATGTGATGTTCTAAAACCGTCAAAGAAATGTAAGAAAGGCAGTGAACCTTTAATAGCACTTAGGTGAGCAACACCAGCAAGATCCATACATTCTTGAACAGAGTGTGAAGCAAGAATACAAGCACCAGTTTGACGACAAGCATAAATATCTTGATGATCACCAAAAATAGAAAGAGCTCTACTTGCAATTGATCTAGCTGCAACATGTATTACACCTGGTAATAATTCACCAGCCATTTTATAAATGTTAGGAATCATCAATAATAAACCTTGAGATGCCGTATAGGTACTAGCTAAAGCACCTGCTTGTAGCGCACCGTGCACAGCACCGGCTGCACCTGCTTCTGATTGCATTTCAATAACTTTAACACAGCTATCGAATATATTTTTACGCCCTTGAGTTGACCATGCATCAATTACTTCAGCCATAGGTGAACTTGGAGTAATTGGATAAATACAGGCTACCTCACTAAAGGCATATGCACAATGAGATGTCGCAGTATTTCCATCCATTGACATAAAAACTTTTGACATAATTTTCCTCCTACACAACTATTGTTTATATTATACAATTTTTTAAATTATTTTGCTATAAAAAATATTTAATAAAAGCAGCTATTGCTGCTTTTAAATACTTACAACTTCTCGATTTTAAGGGGTCTATTCATTAATTCAATAATTGAAAGACTTGGTTTTTTGAAATTATATAATATTTCATAAACTTCATTTACAATAGGTAATTCAATCTTCATTTCATTAGCTAAATCATAAACAAGTTTAGTAGCGATAATACCCTCAACTGTAGTTTTATTATTTTCTAAAAATTCTTTCGCTCCATCATTTTTACCAATGGCTAAGCCAGCATTAAAATTACGAGAATGATAACTAGTACAAGTCACAATTAAATCACCAACACCATTTAAACCAAGAAAGGTTTCTTTATTAGCGCCTAATGCAAGACCAAATCTAGTCATTTCATAAAGTCCCCTAGTCATTAAAGCAGCTCTAGCATTATCTCCTTGATTTAAACCTTCTAAAATACCTGATGCGATTGCCATAATATTTTTTAATGCCGAACCAATTTCTGCCCCTATTACATCGCTATGAACATAAACTCGGAAATGATTATTTGAAAAGAGTTCTTGAATTAATTTAGCTGCATCAATATCATCACTAACAGCATTAACTACCGTTAATAAACCCTTAATAACCTCTTCAGCATGACTTGGTCCAATTAAAGAAACAATGGCTTTAGCTTTGGTATTAAATAAGTCTTTGATAACGACAGATAAGCGTTTATGCGTTTCTGGATCAAAACCTTTAGAAACATTAATAATATATACAGGTTTACTGATTATATTGATTATTTTATTAGCAACGCTCTTTAAAACTTTAGAAGGAATTGCTAGAAGAATTACATCAGCATCAGCGATATCATTATAATCAAGACTAGCTTTAATATTTGGATTTAAGCTATCATTAAAATATTTACTATTGCGATGATTTAGATTGATATCATTTACCTCATTAGGATCGATACCGATCATTAAAACATCATGATTATTATCTACTAATACTTTAGATAAACCACAAGCCCAACTACCACTACCAATTATTCTGATCTTCATTAGTTTTCTCTCCTTCTAGCAATTATTGTTATTGGTACACCGATGAAGCCAAAAGCTTCACGTAATTTATTCTCAATATAACGTTCATATGAAAAATGTAATAATTCAGGATCATTAACAAACAATATAAAGGTTGTAGGTTCGATAGATACCTGTGATGCATAATAGATTTTAAGTTTTTTATTATTAAATGTTTTAGGTGGATTAGTTAATTGTGCATCAAGAATAACTTCATTTAAAATATTAGTTTTAATTCTTAACTTACTATAATTATAAACTTCATTAATTAAAGGGAAAATTTGATTAATTCGCTTATTGAATTTAGCTGAAATAAATGTGATTGGTGCATAATCTAAGAAAGCGAAATGAGCTCTTATTTCCTTCTTAATCTTTTCCATTGTACTCTCATCTTTTTCAACTAAATCCCATTTATTATAAACGATAATTATCGGTTTTTTAGCTTCATAAGCAATACCTGCAACATGTTTATCCTGCTCGATAATCCCTTTTTCACCATCGATTAGTAATAAGCAAAGATTAGATCTATCGATCGCACTGCGTGCTCTTAGAATTGCAAATTTTTCTAAATTCTCGTAAATTTTACCTCTTTTACGAATACCAGCAGTGTCAATCACAACATAATTAGCACCTTCAAATTTAAATTCAGTATCAATAGCATCTCTTGTTGTACCTTCAATATCTGAAACGATAACTCTATTTTGCTTAAGTATCGCATTAGTTAAAGATGATTTACCTACATTTGGTCTACCAATTATCGAAAATGAGATAGCATCGTCATATGATTTTATTTTTTTAGGTACCATTTTACTAACAACTAAATCTAACATGTCCCCGATTCCTATCCCATGAATCCCTGAGACAGCGACTATATCATCAAAACCTAAAGCATAAAACTCATATAGATTCATTAGTAAATTTTCATTATCAGTTTTATTTACTGCGATAATTACAGGTTTTTTACTTTTATGAAGCATTTTAGCAATATAGCGATCTTCGTTTAATAGTCCTTCAGTTATATCGCAAACAAAAACAATTACATCAGCTTCATCAATGGCTAATTCTACTTGAGCATTAATTTCATCTTGAAAAAGGCCGTTTGCTAATTTAAAACCACCAGTATCAATTAAACGATAATTTCTTGCTAGCCAATTACATTCACCATAAATGCGGTCTCTAGTAACACCTGGGCTATCATACACAATTGATTGTCGTAATTCTATACAACGATTAAAAATAGTGGATTTACCAACATTTGGTCTACCAACAAAGGCAATTAATCCTTCTACCATTAAAACCTCCTAAATTAAAATAAGATCGATTAGATCTTATTTTTTAACATTAATCTTTTCTTCGATAATATTAGAAATAAAATCAACTGTTTCATTAATATTGATTTTACTGCTATCAACTAAAACAGCATCACTGGCTCTAATAAGCGGTGAGTGTTTTCGATTCATATCTTGAAAATCACGGTTTTCGATATCTTTCTCAATCATTTCAAGACTCTGATTTAAGATACCTTTTTCCTTATTTTGCTTATATCTTCTAATAGCTCTATCATGTTGACCTGCAGTTAAATATATCTTAACTTCAGCATCTTTTAAAACTACAGAACCTATATCACGTCCATCAACAACATATCCTTTTCCTTCACAAATTTTACGTTGTTTTAAAACAAGAGCATTTCTTACTAAATTAAATTTTGAAATATTACTTGATATCATTGAAATCTCAGCTGAACGGATAAGCCTATCATCAATAGCTTTTTTATCTAAATAAATTGAACCATCTGGAAAAATATCAAAATATGATTCTTTAATCATTTCAGCTAAAGCTTTTTCATCTGTTAAATCAATATTATTTTTAATCGCCTTATAGGCAACTAAGCGATACATAGCTCCTGTATCAAGATAAGAAAAATTATATTTTTTTGCAAGTAGTTTCGCTATAGTACTTTTACCCGCTGCACTAGGT
>JAEWGY010000064.1 GCA_023388035.1 Bacillota bacterium
GGATAGAGATATTGCGATGGTTTTCCAGTCTTATGCACTTTATCCTCATATGTCTGTATATGATAATATGGCCTTCGGCTTAAAACTTCGTAAATTTAGTAAAAGTGAAATAGATGAAAGAGTAAAAGAGGCTGCAAGGATTTTAGAAATTGAAAATTATTTAAATCGCAAACCTAAGGCTCTATCAGGAGGTCAAAGACAAAGAGTTGCTTTAGGTAGAGCTATTGTAAGAAATGCTAAGGTTTTCTTAATGGATGAGCCATTATCTAATCTTGATGCTAAATTAAGAGTATCGATGCGATCAGAGATTATTAAATTACATAAGCGTTTAAAAGCTACTACTATTTATGTTACTCATGATCAAACCGAGGCAATGACGATGGCGGATCGCATTGTCATAATGAAGGATGGTCATATAATGCAGGTTGGAAGTCCTAAGGACATCTATAATAATCCAGCTAATATCTTTGTCGCAAGTTTTATTGGCTCCCCAGCAATGAATTTTATCAATGCTTATATTGAAGGTAATTATTTCGTGATTAAAGATCGTTATTTTATTATCCCTTCAGTATATAAAGATGCTTTAAAAGCTTATGATAAAAAGAAGGTTATTATTGGCATAAGGCCTGAAGATTTACATCGTGAAATGATTATAAAGGATACTTATCCTGAATCAAATATTAATTTCAAAGTAAATATCTGTGAGTTATTAGGACATGAATTTATCTTACATGGTGAAGCTTTAGATCATAGCTTAGTCGCTAAGATAAGTGCTAGGGAAGATATTAGTAGTGGTGATATAATTACTCTAGCAATCGATATGGCTAAAATTAAATTTTTTGATCCTGAAACTGAAAAGGCTATTAATTAGCATCATAAGATCGCTTAGGCGATCTTATTTATTTATAACTTAAAATATTTTTATATGAATTAATACAAATTTTGTTTTTAAAAATGATATCAAACTAACAAAGTATTAAAATCTTATTGTAAATATTAGATTAATTGAAGTTTTTTTAAAATTGTTTTAAAATAATATTGCTTATACCTTGGATAAGCAGAAAGGAGGTATATCTTCAATTAAAAAGGATAAAGTAAGTTATATACTTCTAATTGCCTTAATTATAATGTCACTTATATCAATTTTTGTAGGAGTTATTGATATTTCTATAAATGATTTTGTTAGTGGTAATTTTGAAAAACTAGAAATCATTTTAATTTCAAGACTGCCAAGACTTCTAGCTATTATTGCTACAGGTATTGGGATGTCAATTGCTGGACTTATTATGCAACAATTATGCATGAATAAGTTTGTATCACCAACTACTGGAGCTACTATTGCTAGTGCTCAGTTTGGGATATTATTAGCATTAATCTGCTTTCCAGTATCTACTATTTTCAGTAGAACGATGTTTGCTTTTACTAGTGCTACTTTAGGAACATGGATTTTTGTCTGGTTTATTCAAAAAATCAAGTTCAAGGATGCTGCAATGGTTCCCTTAGTCGGTATCATGTTTTCTAATGTTATAGGTGGTATTACATCATTTCTTGCCTTTCGCTATGAGCTTAATCAAGCTTTAAGTACTTGGCTGGTAGGTCATTTTTCTTTAGTACTTAGAGGACGCTATGAATTAGTATTCCTTGTAGTACCGATGATAATTATTGCTTTTATTTTCGCTAATCATTTTAATATCATTGGGATAGGTAAGGATTTTTCTAAGAATTTAGGAATTAATTATAATTTAATTCTTTTTCTAGGCTTAACTATTGCATCAGTGATAACAGCATCAATTGTAGTAGTTGTAGGGTCAATTTCATATGTAGGTTTAATTATACCTAACTTAGTATCTATTTATAAGGGCGATAAGATTAAAAATACCATGTTAGATACAGCTTTATCTGGTGCTTTATTTTTGCTTGTAAGTGATATTATTGCTAGGATTGTTATTGCACCATATGAATTACCGATTGAATTAATTGTAGGTATTATTGGAAGTATTTTATTTATTGCCTTACTATTTAGAAGACTTAGAAGTAATAAATTTAGAATTAAAACACAGGGAAATAAGGGATGTACTAATTTAGGAGGTTGTAGTGGTTGCTCACAAACTTCGAAGCAGGTATAAATTAAGTATCCTCATTATTTTAGCTATTATTTTATGCTTATTATATCTTACTATTAATCTAAGATTTAATAATCCCCGCTTAATAAAATTTGCTTTAAGTATTAGAAGCCCAAAGCTTATCGCTATGATTATTACGGCTATAGCGATTGGATCCGCATCATTAATCTTTCAAAGTATTATTAATAATCGTATTGTTACACCTTGTCTTTTAGGTTGTAACTCGTTATATTTACTAGTTCATACAGCCTTAGTATTTATACTAGGATCAGGTCATCTTTTCGTTAGAAATGAAAATATTGCTTTTTTAATAGACCTTATAATAATGGGTATAAGTGCTAGCTTCATTTATGGCTATATGTTTAAAAAGACTAATTATAATGTCTTATATGTATTATTAATTGGTACGGTTCTTACATCATTTTTTGGTAGTATTCAAAATACGATGATAAGAGTAATGGATCCTAATGAATATGATGCTCTTTTAGCTAGTCTTGTAGCCAGTTTTTCAAAGGTTAATAAGCCCATCATAGCTGCTTCTATTATCTTATTAATTGCTCTTTATTTTATCTTAAGAAAAGATCTTAAATTACTTGATGTAATTGCCTTAGGTAAAAATGCTGCAATTAACTTAGGTGTTGATTATGATAAGGTTATTAGAAGACTATTAATTGGTGTCGTATTAGCGATATCAATTGCTACTGCGATGGTTGGACCTATATCTTTTTTAGGTTTAATAATTGCAAATCTTGGGAGACAATTCTTAAAAACTTTTAGGCATAAACAATTAATTTTAGCTACAAGTTTATTTGGAGCAATTGTTTTAATTGGTGGTCAAATAATAGTTGAACAAATATTTGTTTATCTAATCCCTGTATCAGTATTTGTCA